>JAQZBM010000069.1 GCA_029238945.1 Clostridia bacterium | reverse complement strand
AGCAATACTTAATCATATCTCAAAGGTGGATGCGTTAAGTATTGGGTTTTCTGTATCTATATTTGTAAGTTCCTTTCTTAGTTTAAACACATTTAAAATCAATAAAGACTCTGAAGCTAGCGAAGAATCTTAAAACTGTGAAAAGATCCTTCACTGCACTCAGGATGACAATAGTAAGACTTTCGTTACATAGACAAATAGTACAACATAGATTCTTTAACATTAAATATATAGTCGCAGTCAGATTAATTTTCAGCTTATAAATCCGATATTTGTGATATAATAAAGTAAAGAAAGTAAAGAAAGTAAGGGATAGTTTTATGGAGGATTTATATATGGAACTTGCGAAGATTTCATCAAAAGGTCAAATAACAATTCCTAAAGAAGTAAGAAAGAAACTGAACCTCAAAGAAGGTGACAAGGTTTTATTTATTGAGGAAGATGGAAAAGTAGTAATCGTCAATGCCTCATACATGGCATTTAAAGAAATACAGCAGGCCATGCAAGGAGTGGCAGAAAAGCAAGGTCTTTCATCGGAAGAGGATGTTAATAAGTTAGTCAAAGAAGTAAGAAATGAAATATGGGAGGAAAAACATGCGGATAATGATTGACACAAATATTATTATTTCTGCAATTCTCTTTCCAAATTCAATGCCTTCAAGATTTGTTGAAGAGGCTACTGCAAAACACACTATTGTACTTTGCTCTCATATAATAGATGAATTACATAGAGTTTTTGATAAGAAGTTTAAGGACAAGCTATTACATCTCGAGAAGTTCTTATCTAAGTTTTCGTTTGAACTTGTTTACACACCATTAAATATTGAAATAGATAAGTACCCTGATATAAGGGATGCGGCAGACCTGCCAATTCTAGTTTCAGCAATTTTAGAAGATGTAGATTTAATTGTCACAGGTGATAAGGATTTTTTTGACGTGGAGGTTGAAAAGCCAGATATAATATCTGTAAAAGAATACTTTGAAAGATATAATTAAACTTCATTTCACTAGCCAAAAAAGCTACAACAGAAGGTTGGTTTGGGTGTCAAACTCAAAATGCTGCAAGCTATTGAGCTATTAATATTAATCATACAAAACAGTACCGCGATAATTTCATAAGAAAAAAATGATAGGTAAGAAAGCCTGCTTTAAACAACTGCAGATATTAGTCAGTTGTTTAAAGCAGGCTTTTTTGTCCAAAACTTCTTGTCATATAGTCTGCTTTTTACCCATAAGATTATATAAATAAAAGTTGTACAAGGCAGGTAGGATTATGAGTAACGGTAAGATAAGTGAAATTGCGAAGTACATGCCAAAGGAAATAAAGCAAATGCTGGAAGGACTGCCTTCTCATGTGCTGGAGGATATTGAGGAGGTGCGTCTCAGACAGGGGAAGCCTGTTATGCTTCACGGTGACGGCAGGGAGTATCTTATGGGGAAAAACGGACAGCCGGTATTTGACATCAGGAATGCGTATATCTGCACCTTTGATGACATTAAAAGTGCAGTAAGCCTTATAACCAACTATTCCTTATACTCCTATGAGGATGATATCAGGAACGGCTTCGTCACTGTAGAAGGAGGCCATCGAGTAGGCATCTGCGGCAAGGCGGTGCTGGACAAAGGAAGCGTCAGGACCTTCAAGGATATTTCCTTCATAAATTACAGAATAGCCAGGCAGGTCATTGGAGCTGCAGATAGGGTTCTGAGAAGCATAATGCAAACTGATGGGAACATATACAATACTCTTATCATATCTCCGCCTCAGTGCGGCAAAACAACAATGCTGAGAGACATTGTAAGGCAGCTAAGCAACGGTACTCCTGCAATGGGCTTTAAAGGAAAGAAGATAGGTCTGGTGGATGAAAGAAATGAGATTGCCGCCTGCAGCATGGGGGTGCCCAAAAACGATGTAGGGATAAGAACAGACGTGTTGGACGGCTGCCCTAAGGCTGAAGGTATTTTGATTATGATACGCTCCATGTCGCCGGAAATAATAGCCACCGACGAAATAGGACGGAGCGAGGACGGAGCTGCTATACTGGATGCCATAAATGCAGGGGTAAAGATTATAACGACAATTCATGGCAGCGATATTGAGGACTTCTTACGCAAGCCTTCCTTGGAGAAGCTGCACAATGGTCTTTTTGAGCGGTATATCATTATGAGCAGTAAAAACGGGGTAGGGACTATAGAAGCTATACTGGACGAGAACTATAAGCCAGTCAGAGGTCATTTAACAAGGGAGGCGGGACTATGACGCTGAAGCTTATCGGCGGTTTGCTTATAATGGCAGCCTGCAGCTTATATGGCATTGCCGCTTCCAACAGATACAGCCTGAGACCAAAGGATATAAGGAAGCTCAGGTCGGCTCTGCAAATGCTGGAGACAGAGGTCATATTCGGCAGTACACCTTTGCCTGCAGCAATGAATAATGTAGCTAAGAAGGTGGACGGCGGCATAAAGAGCTTCTTCAGCAGAGTTTCTCAGGAGCTGCTCTCCGGCTGGAGCTATGATTTGGATACAGTGTGGTCAGGGGCTATGGAGGAGCTTCAAAAGGAAACCTGTCTGACCGGTGTTGATAAGGAGCTGTTGAAGGATTTCGGCAAGGTACTGGGCTGCTCTGACAGGGAAGACCAGAAAAAGCATTTCGAGCTCTTTTATATACAGTTGAAGCACCATGAGGATATGGCTGAAGAAGAGCGCAGGAAAAATGAGAAGCTATATAAGAGCCTAGGTTTTTTAGCAGGCTTAGTCATATTTATCATGCTAATTTAATATGCTTGTACAGTATAAAGATAAAACCAAAATAAGGGAGGTTGAATTATGGATATTAATATGATTTTCAAAATAGCAGGCATAGGAATAGTGGTAGCAGTACTGCACAGGGTTTTGAGCCAGTCCGGCAAGGACGATATTGCAATGATGACTACATTGGCAGGAACAATTATAGTGCTTCTTATGGTAATTGGGATGATTTCGAGATTATTTGATACAGTAAGAACAATGTTTCAACTGTAGGTGATATATATGGACATAATGAGAATTGTTATGATTGGTATAATCGCTACAATATTAGCGGTTATTTTAAGAGAGCAAAAGCCGGAGATTGCGCTTCAGGTAAGCATAGTCACAGGGCTTATGATTTTTATATTTGTTATTACTAAGCTTAATTCAGTTATAGCTGTGATGAAATATTTCGCAAGCAAGACGAACATAGACCTTTTGTATTTTACAACAATTCTGAAGGTCATTGCCATAGCATATATAACAGAATTCGGAGTGCAGGTCTGCAAGGATGCAGGCGAGGGCTCCATTGCTTCTAAGATTGAATTTGCAGGTAAGGTGCTTATTATGGTAATGGCAGTGCCCATAGTGGCAGCTCTGTTTGATGTGATAACTAAGCTGATGGTTTAACGCAATGATAATTCAAGGTGGGATAAACATGAGAAAAAATAGAGTCAAAAGAATCCTGGCACTGGTAATAGTTGTTTTATCCATGCTTATTCTTAGCATAAGCGCTGATGATACAAACAAGCTTATGCAAAGTCAGCTGGATACTTTGAACATAGATGAAATACAAAGGTTTGTAGACGAGGTAAATAAAGATGCAGAGGGCTCAATACCTTCCATTGATATAAAGCAGATGATCTTGGAGCTTTTCAAGGGAAATCCCATTGTGAATGTTCAAGCTATAGTATTTGGACTGGGTAAGCTGCTCCTAAAAGAGGTTATATTGAATTTCAATGTAATGGGTAAAATCATAGTGCTTGCAGTGTTCTGCGCCTTGCTGCAGAATCTGCACGGAGCCTTCGAGAGCAATACCGTAGGAAAGCTTGCTTATAGCGCTTGCTATATCCTTATTGCCATAATAGCCATCAAAAGCTTCCATACAGCTATGAACTACGGAGCCGGAGCCATAGACACAATGACCTCGTATACACAGGCGCTGTTTCCGACCATGATAGCACTTCTGGTTAGTGTAGGTGCCATAACCTCTTCTACGGTTTTTCAACCAATAGTATTTGGCTCTATAAGCTTGATTATCACAGCTGTAAAGTATTTTGTACTTCCAATGGTTTATTTTTCTGCAGTACTGTCACTTCTTAACAATCTCTCAGAAGGCATTCAGGTAAGCAGACTTGCAGCTCTTCTGCGTCAGGTAGCTGTGGGAGCACTGGGCATCATGCTTACCATTTTCTTAGGAGTAATATCCGTACAGGGTGTTGCTTCCTCCTCTGTGGACGGGTTGACCATCAAGACAGCCAAGTTCGCTGCCGATAAGTTTGTTCCCATAGTAGGGAAGTTTCTCAATGATGCCTTTGATACTGTAGTAAGCTGTTCTATGGTTATAAAGAATGGAGTAGGCATCGCAGGGCTTATTGTTCTTGTACTTATATGCCTGTTCCCATTGATTAAGATATTGTCAATAATCGCCATATACAAAGTAACAACAGCTCTGATTGAGCCTATACTGGACAATCAACTGGTGAAGTGCCTGAACGATATGAGCAATTCACTGATGGTGGTATTTGCAGCTGTCATATCTGTTGGAGTCCTGTTCTTCGTTTTCATAACGGTGATTATGGGCGTTGGAAATATGACGGTTATGCTTAGATAAAACGGTAGGTGATAATATGGAATTTTTAAAAGGCTGGATAGCAAATATAACCGTAGTAATGATTTTCTTATGGGGCTCCTTATTATACTTGTTATAATAAAGCCCTTTATTATGGCTAAGAATCTGGGTGTAGAGTTTCAGCAGAGCATGGAGCAGGCGGAAGCCTTCATAGAGCAGCCTAGTGGTGAGAGCGGCAACGATGTTGTTTCGGTTTTTCAAAACAATGCTGCTCTTGATATCTATAAGCAGAAGCTGTCAGAAAAGGTTGTGGAGATAGTGAAGGCAAATCAGGAGACAGAGAATAGCAATGTTCAGGTAACTGTTGACATAGAAAACGATATTAACAAAGAGGATTTCGGGGCTATAAAAGGCTTGCAGGTTTATGTAGATAATTCTAGGGACGGTGCGGTACAAGCATCTGTGATACAGCCTGTAAAAATTAATACCAAAACAGTAATTAATAAAAAGCAAGCTGAATATAATTTGAATAACAGTAAATTAAGCCAAGACCTGCGCTTACAAATAGAGGCTGGGCTTGGCCTGAAGGATACGAACATCACAGTAGAGGTACAAGAGTAAAGGGGGAAGGAAGCTATGGATTTTTTCTCAAGGCTTAAAGAGATGCTTAAAAAATTTAATATTCAAAAGCTGAATCTGAATTCTAAGCTGGCTACAAATTTGATTGTAATTTTAGCCATAGGTATAGGCATTATACTAATCTCAGATTTCTACAGCGATTTGAACAGAAGTGATTCCGTGCAGGAAAAGGAACCTTCAGCAACCGGTCAGGCCATGGATAACGAAGAGTCAGATTATGTGAGAAATCTAGAGAATCAACTGTCCGTAGTACTTAGTCAGATAGGTGGTGCAGGTAAGGTATCGGTAATGATAACCTTGAAGACCGGCACTGAGATAATACCGGCAAAGGACGAAACCATTTCAGACAAAACAACTAATGAAAAGGACCCCGAGGGAGGAACCAGAATAATCAATGAGCAGAACACCACTGACAAGGTAGTATTTAAGAATGAACAGGGGGGAGCCTCTGAGCCGTTGGTGCTAAAGGAAATAAACCCGGAAATAAAAGGAGTAATAATCGTTGCAGAGGGGGCGAAAGATCCTAAGGTTAAGCTTAAATTAACAGAAGCAGTGCAAACTGTTTTGGATGTACCTGCTTACAGAGTATCAATATTTGAAAGCAATAAGTAATAATATTAGTTCAAGGGGGTAGCAAAATGCAAATAAGTAGGAAGAACATTATCATAACTTCAATGATACTGCTTTTATTTGTTGTCGGGTATGCTTACAATATGTTTACTACAGATAACTACATAGGCGTCAACTATGATTTAGATTTTGAACAAGCAGCAAATCAAGGCGAGGAAGCTGATCAAGCTGAGGTAATGCCCGCAGATACAGAAGCAGCAGCTGAAACAAGCGGAGAGGATCAAACAGCCGCAGTCATTGAACAGCAGCCGGAAGCAGTAGAAGCATCCAGCAGTATAGCATCTTCGTTTTTCAGTGAGTACCGGATAGAGAGAGAGAAGAACAGAAGCAAGGAAGTAGAGATGTGGGAGGATGTAATAAGCAACCAAAATACAGAGCAGACCTTCAAGACTCTGGCACAGCAAGAGCTGGTAAAAATAGTTGCACTGACAGAGAAAGAGATGGAAATAGAAAATCTGGTCATTTCACTGGGCTTCAGCGATGCACTGGCATTCCTGGCTGATGATTCTGCTACCATAGTTGTGGAGACTAAGGAGCTGACCTCCGCGCAAGTAGCAAGAATTCAAGATATAGTAATCAGAAATACCAAGCTGGACCCAACACGCATAAAGATAATGAAAAAGAACTAGCAGCCCCTGATATGCATCTTATATATTTCGCACTAAAAAATCTAAATATAACGTGCTAAAGATTCTGCATCATACTGAAGATAGGCTCACTATTGTCATCCTGAGCGCAGTGAAGGATCTTTTCATATTAAAGTGTAGAAGCATTAGTGCGATTTATATGGCAATTACATAAATTATTAAGCAGGTGTAATAATAACACCAAAGGATATTTACCTGACTCTGGCAAAAAATAGATACATATGTTTGTAAAAGTTCTATGTATTTGCTATAATAGTTTCAGGTAACTTATATAACCTACAAGGGGGCGCTGATATGGAAAAAGAAATCAAAATAGACAATTACGGTATTGTTAAAATAGCAGATGATGTTGTTGCTCTTATCGCTGAGCTTGCAGCAAAGGAAGTCAAGGGTGTAATTTCAATGAGCGGCGGAATTGCCGACAGCATTACTGAAATCCTTGGTAAGAAGAATTCTTCAAAGGGCGTTAAGGTAGAAGTAGGCGAGAAGGAAGCGGCAATTGACTTATATGTGATAGTAGAGTACGGAGTCAGGATACCTGATGTATCTTGGCAGGTACAAGAAAATGTAAAGAAAGCTGTAGAAACTATGACAGGCCTTAGCGTTGTAGAAGTAAACATACATATACAAGGAGTTCATATAGCTAAGGAGCCAAAGGAAGTTAAGGATACAAAGGACCAAAAGGAAGCTAAAGAAGATAAAGAGTAGAAGAATTCAAATATGTGATTATTACTGCTAACCCTCTGAATTATCAGAGGGTTAGTTTAAATTTTGTAAATCCATAGATAATTTTGATTTTTGTGATTTAATTTAATTCGTTAATTGAAGCCTTTTGTATTATATTAGGCAATGATTAGCAAATACTATACAAAAGATGATTTTAGGAGGAACTATGAGTAGAAGAGTAGCGAGAGAATATGCTATCCAATTCCTGTTCAGCATGGGCTTTAATAAGGACGGACACGATGAGGAGCAGATAGAAGAATTCCTGCAGCATAAGGAAGAAAATAGAGAAATTGAAGAAGAGGGAGTTCTGGGCAAAACCTCAAGAGGATATGCCGTAGAGGTACTAAAGGGCACTATTCAGCATCTTGCAGAAATTGACAAGCTTATTGAGTTTCATACTACAGGCTGGAAGAAGGAAAGAATCGCAAAGGTTGATTTGGCCATACTAAGGCTGGCAGTTTATGAAATTGTCTTTAACAACGAAGTGCCTGACAGTGTTGCAGCCAATGAAGCAGTTGAGCTTGCTAAGAAATACAGCACTGAAGAATCCGGCAGCTTTGTAAACGGCGTGCTTGGTAAAATTATCAGAGGCAAAAGCGAGCAAGGTATATAGGATGTACTACTTAGGTATTGATACGAGCAACTATACTACATCTGTTGCAGTTATCGATGAGGACGAGAGAGTCATATATGACGGAAGAATAATTCTGAAGGTTGAAAAGGGCGGAAGAGGGCTTAGGCAGTCAGAAGCTGTTTTTCAACATATGAGTAACCTCGCGCCTCTATGCCGGGAAGCTTTAAACTATGCGGGTGATAATAGAATTGCTTGTATTGCAGTCAGCAGCAGGCCGAGAAATGTAGAGGGCTCGTATATGCCTGTTTTTACTACAGGCTATAATACTGCTTCTATAATGAGCAGCTGTCTTGGGGTACCCCTTTTTCAATGCTCTCATCAGCAGGGACACACTGTTGCAGGGGCTTGGTCAGCAGGGATGGAGACAGTCGGCGGCTTCCTGACATATCATATATCTGGCGGTACCACTGAGCTGCTTAAGGTAGATGATATTGATGCACCTTATGAAATAATCGGCGGCAGCGAGGATCTTAATGCAGGACAGTTCATTGACAGAGCAGGAGTAGCTATGGGCTTTAGCTTTCCCTGCGGCAAGGAAATGGACAAACTGTGCGGCATCGGAGACGTACAGCCTATAGAATTGCCTGTATCTGTGAAGGGAAGCTTTTTAAGCCTATCAGGTCCTGAATCCTATGTACAAAGATTGCTGGTAACGGAAGAGACAGTGGACGAGACTTATAAAGCGGCAATGTCTAAGGCTGTTTTCACAAGCATTGGCAAAGCGCTGGAGAAGACAGCACTCAATGCTTGCATCAAGCATAATATGAAAAGGATACTTTTTGTAGGCGGAGTAGCTTCAAACTCAATCATAAGAAGCATGCTTACAAATAGCGTCAGCTTAGCAAAGAACGGTATTGATGTAATAATATCAGATTCAAAATACTCATCTGACAACGCAGTGGGTGCTGCGATTTATGGCAGGAGGGTATTTAGAGGAAATGGAGGTCTCTATGAGCGGGGCTAAAATTTTTACGGTAAAAGAGGTCAATTTATACATAAAGAGTATAATGGACAATGATATAATACTTTCAAGTTTACATATTAAGGGTGAAATTTCAAACTACAAGCTTCACTCCTCAGGACATGCGTATTTTACCTTAAAGGACAACGACAGCAGAATAAAGTGCGTAATGTTCAGAGGAAGCGCAAGCAAGCTTAAATTTATGCCTGAGGACGGGATGTCAGTCGTAGTAAGGGGATATTTCTCCGTCTATGAAAGGGATGGCCAGTACCAGCTGTATGCCGAGGACATGATACCTGACGGCGTAGGAGCGCTGTATCAGGCATATGAGCAGCTGAAAAGAAAGCTTTCTATGCTGGGTTACTTCGATGAAGAAAACAAGAAGCCTATACCCTATCTTCCAAAGGCTGTGGGAGTAGTAACCTCCGGCACAGGAGCCGCTGTAAGGGATATTATATCAATAATCAGAAGAAGGAATCCCATGGTCAATATTATATTGTATCCAGTGCAGGTTCAAGGCGAAGGAGCATGCAAAGAGGTAGCGGAAGGTATAAGATATTTCAATAGGAAAAAGAACGTTGACGTAATTATAACAGGAAGAGGCGGAGGCTCTATCGAGGAGCTCTGGGCCTTCAATGAAGAGGAAACGGCAGCAGCTATTTTCAATTCTGAGATACCGGTAGTTTCTGCCGTAGGTCACGAAACAGACTTTACTATTGCTGATTTTGTGGCAGACTTGCGGGCAGCTACTCCGTCAGCAGCAGCAGAGCTTGTTGTCCCTGACAAGCACACCCTGGTAAGCAGGCTGAATCAGAATGTATATAAGCTGAACAGCTACATGAATATATACTTGCAGGAAAAACGACAAAAGATAGAGTATATATCAAAGGGAAGTGCATTCAGACAGATAGAGCAGAAGCTGAAGAGCTTGATGCAGACAGTCGACATGCACAGCAAGACAATGGAGATGAGCATGCTCCAATTGCTGAGCAATAACAAGAGCAGACTTGTTAAGAATATAGAGAAGCTGGATATTCTAAATCCTGCAGCTGTGCTCTTAAGAGGCTACTCCTACACCAGCAGCAATGGCAGGATTGTTACCTCAGTTAAGCAGTTAAGCACAGGAGATAATATAGAGGTAGAATTCAAGGATGGCAGTGTAAGGGCTGCTGTTTCGGATATAAAGAATAAGTAAAGGGTGTGAAAGTATGAATAAAAATATGACCTTTGAGCAAGCCTTAGAAAGATTGGAAGAAATAGTGTCAAAGCTGGAATCAGGAAATGTAAGCTTAGATGAGTCCATTGAGATATATCAGGAAGGAATTATGCTGTCAAAGCAGTGCTCAGGAATGCTTCAGGAAGCAGAGGGCAAGGTTATGGCAATCGTAAATAAGGAACAGGATGTACTAGAGGAGTTTATCATAAGCCAAGTTAAGGAGGCATAAAATGAAGCTTCAGGATTACTTTGCAGAAAAAAAGGTCTTGGTTGAGAATCATATGAAGACCCTTATTGACAGCTATGAGGATATTCCTAAAATAAGCGAGGCAATGAACTACAGCCTTATGGCAGGAGGAAAGAGACTTCGACCTATACTTGCCCTTATGACTTGCGAGCTTTTCGAAGGCAATGCAGAAGATGTACTGCCTTTTGCATGTGCTATAGAGATGATTCATACATACTCCTTAATACATGATGACTTGCCCGCTATGGACAATGATGATTATAGAAGGGGCAAACCTACAAGCCATAAGATATTCGGAGAAGGCTTCGCTATACTGGCAGGAGACGCACTACTGAACAAAGCCTTTGAGGTAATGCTGGAGGCTGTGATGAAAAACCCAAGTGAGGGACGTATTAAGGCTGCAGCATACATAAGCAAGGCTTCAGGAGTAGAAGGAATGATAGGCGGTCAATGTATAGACCTGTACTATGAGAATAGAGAAGCAGACATTGAAATCCTGAATAAGATGCATGAGAAAAAAACCGGCGCATTGATAAAAGCGCCTTTGATAGCCGGGGCATTTATAGCAGGCGCAGCTGAAGACGATATAATTAGAATTGAAGAATTTGGGCAGCTGATTGGTATGGCTTTTCAGATTTCAGATGATATACTTGATGTAGAGGGTTCTTTAGACAAACTCGGTAAAAACACAGGCAGTGATGCGAACAATAATAAATCAACCTTTGTAAGCCTATATGGGCTTGATAAATCAAAGGAGCTGGCAAAATCAACTGTTGAGCAGGCTCAAAATATAATCAGTTTATATGGAAACAGAGGTTTATTATTGAAGGAATTGTCAAATTATATTATTGAAAGAGATGTCTAACAGCGACCACCGTTAAATAGGAGGTACACAGGTGGATTTTTTTAAGCAATTAGCGAGCAACAAGGTTTTGGTAACCTGCGTTACGGCCTGGTTTATAGCGCAGCTGTTGAAAATAATACTTACGTTCTACAAGACGAAGAAAATTGATATAACAAGATTTATTGGTTCGGGAGGCATGCCAAGCTCCCACTCATCCTTTGTAATGGCGCTGGCAACATCAATAGGAAAGACTTTTGGATGGGCATCAGCTGAGTTTGCGATGTCTATATGTTTTGCCTTTATAGTTATGTATGATGCAGCAGGAGTAAGAAGGGCAGCAGGCTACCAGGCAAAGGTACTAAATATGATTATTGATGATTTAACTCATCATAAGCCCCTTGGAAACAAAAGACTGAAAGAGCTTCTGGGACATACGCCGAAGGAAGTCTTCGCAGGTGCTATTCTGGGAATCATAATAGCACAGCTTATGATGTGATTTATTCAAAGGTAGGGTTTATATGGATAACATACTTGAAAAGGTGAATTCACCGGAGGACCTGAAAAAGCTTAAAAACAAAGAGTTGAATCAGCTTTCGGGAGAAATTCGAGAATTTATCATAAATACTGTATCAGAGACAGGAGGACACTTAGCCTCCAACCTTGGAGTCGTAGAGCTTTCTATTGCGCTGCACAAGGTTTTTGATACTCCGAAGGATAAGATAATTTGGGATGTAGGCCATCAGGCATACATCCATAAGCTGCTTACAGGACGTAAGGAGCAGTTGAAGACACTTCGTACCTTTGGCGGGTTAAGCGGATTCCCCAAAAGGTGTGAAAGTGTTCATGACGCATTTGAAACAGGTCACAGCAGCACTTCGATATCTGCAGCCCTTGGCTATGCCAAGGCAAGAGATTTGGCTGGCGATGACTACAATGTTGTTGCAGTCATCGGTGACGGCTCCCTGACAGGTGGAATGGCCTTTGAGGCGTTGAACCATGCAGGAGATTTTCCTACAAGATTAATTGTTATACTGAACGATAACAATATGTCTATTTCGAGAAACGTCGGCGGTATGGCAAGATATTTAAGCAGGATTCGTACCGTTCCGGCATACTTCAAGCTAAAGGCAAGAGTACAAAAGACAATAATGGGCATACCGGTGTTCGGAACTGCCATGTTCAAATCCGCAGAGAAATTGAAGAACTGGTTCAAATATCTTCTGGTGCCCGGTATAATTTTTGAAGAGCTGGGCTTCAAATATCTTGGACCCATAGACGGACACAATATCGAAAATCTTGAGTATGTCCTGAAAAGGGCTAAGTCATATAATGGCTATCCCGTTCTCATACATGTCATTACGAAAAAGGGAAAGGGCTATGAAAGGGCTGAAAAAGAGCCTTCTAAATACCATGGCGTAAACCCCTTTGACATAGAAAGCGGTAAAAGCAAGCAAAGCAGTAACGGTAATGGCAGGAGCTACTCCGGCATATTCGGTGATTGGATTACTGAGGCTGCCAAAAAGGATGAGCGGATAACAGCGGTTACTGCAGCCATGCCGGAGGGCACTGGTTTAAACAAATTTGCATCTGTGCACAAAGAAAGATTCTTCGACGTGGGTATCGCAGAGCAGCATGCAGTCACCTTCTGCGCAGGATTGGCGTCAGGCGGGTTCAAACCGTATTTTGCGGTATATTCGACCTTCCTGCAAAGAGCCTATGACCAGGTTATTCACGATGTATGCATGCAGAAGCTTCCCGTAACCTTCGCTATTGACAGGGCGGGAATCGTCGGAGCCGACGGAGAGACACACCACGGTGTTTTTGACATAGCTTACTTAAGTCATATGCCTAACATCATTATAATGAGTCCGAAGGACGGCTGGGAGCTGGAGCAAATGCTGGAGCTTACAAGAGAGCTTGACATGCCGTGTGCTGTAAGGTATCCCAGAGGATGCGAGTCAAGCTTCGATATACCGAAAACGGAAGTCACCTTTGCTAAAAGCGAGCTGATAAAAGAGGGTAAGGATGCTGTAATCATAGCTGAGGGCAAGATGGTCTTAACTGCACTTAAAGCAGCAGAAATGCTTATGAGCAAAGGAATTGACACAGCTGTTGTAAATGCCAGATTTATTAAACCTCTTGATGAGGAAATGCTTCAAAATGCTGCAAGCACCTATAAAAAAATATTTACTCTGGAAGACGGTGTAAGGTCAGGCGGCATGGGCAGCAAGATATTGGAGTTCTACAACGGAAACGGTATAGATGCCGACGTGACTATTTTTGCATACAATGACCAGTTCATCACTCACGGAGAGACAGATGAGCTTTATAAATTTGTAGAAATGGACTTTGAAAGCATTGCAGACAAAATAGAGAAAGCAATCAACAGTCAGGAGCGAAAGGAACTGTAGTCTAATGGATGAGAAAAAGGAAAGGCTTGATACTCTTATAACTGATGCAGGTTACGCGGTCAGCAGAGAAAAGGCAAGGAGTATCATAATGGCGGGCTTGGTCTTTGTGGACAATCAGAAGATTGACAAACCGGGGACAAAAGTAAGCAAAACAGCAAATATTGAGGTCAAGGGTAATCCTATTCCCTTTGTAAGCAGAGGCGGCCTTAAGCTGGCAAAGGCTATAAAGGAATTCAATATAGATTTAACCGATATGACTACTATTGATATCGGTGCCTCAACAGGAGGCTTCACAGACTGCATGCTTCAAAACGGTGCGAAAAAGGTCTTCTCGATAGACGTAGGCTACGGACAGCTTGCCTGGAGTCTTAGAACAGACAGCCGTGTTGTTTGTATGGAGCGCACCAATATTCGCGGTGTGACTCCTGAAACCCTTGGAGAACAGGCTGATTTTGCCACCATGGATGTATCCTTCATTTCAATAACCAAGGTTTTACCTGTGGCAAAGGAGCTGTTGAAGGACAATGGAAGACTGGTATGCCTGATAAAGCCACAGTTTGAGGCCGGCAGGGAGAAGGTAGGAAAAAAAGGAGTAGTAAGAGATAAAAACGTTCATATAGAAGTAATAGAAAATATCATAAGCTTCTGTATCAATCAAATCAACCTATATGTATTGGGACTGTCCTTTTCTCCCATAAAGGGTCCTGAAGGAAATATAGAATATCTTGTTTATCTCAGCAAGCTAGACTCAGAGAACAAAATTACTGATGTTGAAGTCTTGATAGATAAAGTAGTCGAACAAGCCCATAGTAATTTATAATATGAATAATATATTTGAAATAAAACAGTAGATATATTTTTATAATTAATATAGAATAATATTAGCAAAATTATGGTAAATAGTAGGATTTTCTTCGTAAATAACTATTAATAAATTAGCTTTGGTGGTGTTAGCTTTTTATGAATATTGGTATCATATCGAACTTGGAAAAAGATGAAAGCCTTAAAATTACAAAGGATATAATAGATTGGTTTGAGAAAAGAGAGATTAATGTATTTTATAATGACCAAATAAGCGCAGAACTATCACTTATTGAAGCCAGATACTGCAATGACGATTTATTTACAAAAAGCGATATCATTGTTGTACTTGGAGGAGACGGTACACTGCTAAACGTTGCCAGACAGGCATCCTGCACGCAGGCGCCTTTGTTTGGCATAAATCTCGGCCATTTGGGCTTCCTGACTGAGATTGAAGTAAATGATATGTATAGCGCCTTTGAACGCTTGATAAAAGGCGAATACTCTATCGAGAAAAGGATAATGCTTGAAGCTTTTGTAGAAAATGATGACAGCTTTACTAGAAACTTCATAGCATTAAATGATATAGTAATAACTAAAGGCAACTTTTCACGTTTGGTAACCTATTCTATATATATAAACGACAAATACGTGGATTTATTATCGGCAGATGGTCTTGTAGTAAGCAGTCCGACGGGCTCAACTGCATACTCGCTGTCAGCCGGAGGTCCCATAGTGGCACCTGATGTCGATGCTTTGATTGTAACTCCGATATGTCCTCACACCCTGCACTCAAGACCTATAATCGTATCCAGCAATGATATGGTCAGAATCGCAGTGTCAAGGAGCAACAATACAAACGTTATGATGACAGTAGACGGTCAGGATGGAGTTATGCTTAAGCCTGGTGACATAGTGTCAGTTAAAAAATCGAGATATTACGCAAACCTAGTTAAATTAAAGGATAAAAACTTCTTTGATATACTTAGACAGAAAATGTCAGAAAGATGGGACAACAAAAATAAATAGGGGGAGGTAATACCATGAAGATTTCGAGACACGCGAAGATTCTAGAGCTAATAGAGAGAAACGAGATTGACACACAGGAAGAATTGGCAGATAAGTTAAAGGAAAGCGGCTTTAACGTAACACAAGCAACCGTATCAAGAGATATAAAGGAACTAAGACTTATAAAGGTGCTGACAGAGAGCGGCAAGTACAAATATGCGGCAATGAAGGAACATGATACTATGCTCAGCGACAGACTGGTAAAGGTTTTTTCCGAATCTGTGCTTAGTATAGACTATTCAGGGAACATAATAGTCATAAAGACCTTTTCGGGAGCTGCCGGTGCTGCAGGTGAAGCTATTGACGCCTTCGATATAAAGGATGTTGTAGGCACCCTTGCAGGAGACGATACAATATTTGTACTTATAAGAAATGAGACAAATGCTGAACAGGTGATAGAAAGATTTAAAAAGCTAATGAAATAGGTGAAACATCAATGATTCTGGAAATCAATATAAAAAATTTCATAATTATTGAGCAGGAAACCATTAATTTTACCTCCGGCTTAAATATAATTACAGGAGAAACAGGCTCCGGTAAATCTCTGGTTATAGATGCCCTTCAAGCAATTACAGGAGGCAGATTCAGCAAGGATGATATAAGACATGGAGCCGACAAAGCAATTATTTCTGCATTATTTGCAGTTGAAAACAGCACAGAGCTGGATGCAATTCTTGAGGAGTACGGCATAGACAAAGAAGCAGATAATTCACTGCTCATATCCAGAGAAATAAATATACAAGGACGTTCTACCTGCAGAATTAATGGACAAACTGTGACACTGACTATGCTGAAG
>JAQZBM010000068.1 GCA_029238945.1 Clostridia bacterium | reverse complement strand
GAGCCGTCAGTCTGAACTGAACCGTTTAGGAATTCATCTATATCCTGTAAGAAAATATCGATAGGTATTCTCTCATCTGTTGTATTTCCGGTTAGGTCTACTCCTGCCAAGGATACAAATTTAATCTCAGGATGATTGGTAAGGAGTTTAATAAGTTCTACTCTGTTTAGTTCATAGGGTTTGACGGTATAAAGCAAATCATGCTTTAATACTTCTGAAATGGTGTTCATGTTTCGACCTCCTTATTTAGATAATTACAATATTGAATCCCAAAATAATATAGATTTATTGGGTTCTGTTCTTTAAAAATAAAGTTAATTATATCACTACATATAATAAATGTAAAGCGCATAAATATACATGTTTTTGTAATATATTTTGATATAAAACAGTCAGCAGACTTTATGACGAAATTGCAGCAAAAAAGAGAGCATATCAATATGCTCTCTCAAAAGTCTATATATGTATAGCCCCTATATTTATAAGATTTTGCACTGCAAACAGCACACCTATTTTTGCATGATCAAAGGTCAAGCCTCCTTGAAGATATGCTATAAATGGCGGTCTTAAAGGTGCATCGGCGCTCAATTCTATTGAAGAACCCTGTACGAAGCCTCCTGCTGCCATTATTACCTGATCGTTGTAGCCCGGCATATCCCAAGGCTCAGGTGTGACAAAGGAATCTACAGGTGAGCCCTTCTGTATACCTTGGCAGAACGCAATAAGCGCTTCTCTGTTGCCAAACTTGACAGCTTGTATAATATCACTTCTGGGTGAAGTAACTGAAGGATTCACCTCAAAACCCAGCTTTTCAAAGAGTCTGGCTGTGAATACAGCACCCTTTATAGCCTCTGATACTACATGAGGAGCAAGGAATAAGCCCTGGAAGAACAGTCTGTTTACACCGAGAGTAGCTCCCATTTCCTTGCCAAGACCCGGTGCAATAAGCCTGTCTGCAGCCATCTCAACCAAGTGCTTCTTACCGGCTACATAACCCCCGGTAGGTGCAATTCCGCCTCCAGGATTCTTGATAAGGGAGCCTGCCATAATGTCTGCTCCAACCTCTGTAGGCTCTTTAAAATCAATAAACTCACCATAGCAGTTATCTACCATGCAAATTATGTTTGGATTGATTATCTTTATGAATTTTATAGTGTACTCTATATCCTCAAGAGATAAGGCTGGTCTCCATCCGTAGCCGGTAGAACGTTGAATATGTACCAGCTTAGTCTTAACATTAATTTTCTTCGTTATCTCATTATAGTTGATTTTACCTTCTGAGGTTAAATCAACCTGGTCATATGTAACTCCAAAATCTTTTAAGCTTCCCGGTAGAGCCTTACCTATACCAATTATGTTGTCTAGAGTATCATAGGGCTTTCCGGTTACTGCCAGCATTTCATCTCCGGGTCTTAAGACGCCGAACAGACATAAGGACAATGCATGGGTGCCTGAAACTATATGAGGTCTTACCAGTGCATCTTCTGCTCCAAGCACATCTGCATACACCTTATCGATGGTTTCTCTGCCTATGTCACCATAGCCATAGCCGGTGGAAGCGTTGAAATGTGTATCGCTGAGCCTGTTTTTCTGCATGCTGCTGAGCACTTTGTACTGATTGAATTCTCTTATTTCATCAATCTTATCGAACTGATCCCTGACTTCTTTTTCTGTTTCAATGAAGAGGTCAATAATTTTCTTATTAATGTTTAGCTTGCTTGTTAAATATTCTATAGTTTTATAATGCATTTTCGCACCTCTGATAACATATTTCGATATAGTGTATCCCGCTGCTTATTTTAGCATAAAATGCTGCCTGATTGCAAACAAAAGACCGCTCTAATGAATAGAACGGCCGACATTTAGGGAAATTATCTGGTTTCTTGTGGCGTATGCCTTGTGTTATCAGTAAAAGCAAAATTGATGGGCTTTATAGGTGAAATGGTTGAAACTGCATGCTTATAAACAAGCTGCTGTTTGCCATCAACATCCAATACAATTGTATAATTGTCAAATCCCTTTACCATTCCCTTGAGCTGAAATCCATTAACCAGAAATATAGTTATAGGGATATGCTCTTTCCTTACTTGGTTCAAGAATACGTCCTGTAGGTTGATGTTTACTTTGTTCATTCAATTCCCCTCCAAAAAATATTTAGATAAGTTTATCCTTTGTATTTGTTGCCGGAAACTCTATATTTATGTGTTTCCTTTGCTAAATTAATTTTATATCATATTATTATTATTGTATAGTTACTTGATATTTATTCTATAATAAATAAATTTTTCCTGCAATGTAATTTATAATATTTTTTAGTAAAAGCGTCCTATCCTCATAATCATCAAAATTAAACCATTTTATCCTCTCATCCCTGCGAAACCATGTAAGCTGTCTTTTAGCGTAATGCCTACTGTCTCTTTTTAAAATGAAAATTGCTTCCTCTAAGCCTATTTCATTTTCAAGGTACTGCACAATCTCTTTATAGCCTAAGGCTTGCATGGATACCAGTTCCCGATTGTAGCCCATGTCCAGCAGTCGTTGAACTTCACTTATTAAGCCTTTTTCAAGCATAATATCCACTCTTCTGTTTATTCTGTCATAAAGCCTCTGTCTGTCCATTGTAAGTCCGACAAAGGCAAATTCATATCTGGAAGGTGCTTTGCGCGACTCCTCTTGGAAGTAGGATATGGTCTTGCCGGTGTATTTGTATACCTCCAAGGCCCTGATAACACGTCTTGTATCGTTGGGGTGCAGTCTTTGATAGGATTCTGCATCAATATCCTTTAACATGTTATGAAGATACTCGGCACCCTTTTGGTCGGCTATATCCTGCATTTCCTGTCTGAAATTCTCATCTCCAACTGAGGGAGTGAAGTCCAGATTGTTCAGCAGGGAATTAATATAGAGTCCGGTGCCTCCTGCGATAATAGGCAGCTTTCCTTTGGCAGTAATCTCCTGTATGTAAGACTCGGCACGGTCTCTGAACTGCGCTACGCTAAAGCTTTGGTCGGGATTTACCTCATCTATCATGTAATGCTTTATACCCTGCATTTCCGCTTCATCTGCCTTGGCTGTACCTATATCCATATATTTGTATACCTGAGCAGAGTCAGCTGAAATTATCTCACCGTTTAAGGCTTTTGCAAGCTCGATGGAAATATCAGTCTTACCCACTCCTGTAGGACCAACAATTATACAGATTTTAGGCTTGTCATTGGTTGTCTGTTTCAAATTAAGTACACCTCTCTAGAGTACACGCTTAAATTTCTTTTCAAGCTCATATTGGCTCATAGTTATCAACGTAGGTCTCCCATGAGGGCAGGTATATGGGGATTTGGTCACGGAAAGTCTTCTCAAAAGCTCCTGCATTTCCTCGAAGCTGATAGCATCTCCTGCTTTGATAGAGTTTTTGCAGGCCATGCTGATGACAATGCTTTCTAAAGGCGATACTGCTTTAGCAGTACTTTCAAGGGAATCCAATATCTCATTGAAGAAATCGCCGCTGCAGGGCGCGCCCATTATAATAGGCACAGACCTCACTGCAATAGTATTTTCTCCAAACCACTCTATTTCAAAACCAAGTCTCTCAAATATACTGAAGTTATCCTTTATAAGAGTTATTTCCTTTGGACTCAGCTCTATTACTATTGGCAGAATAAGAGGCTGCAAGGTCATATCTGCAGTATCGTATTTGTCCATCAGGTACTCATAGTTAATGCGCTCATGAGCGGCATGCTGGTCTATAAGATAAAAGTTCGAGCCGTCTTGTGCAAGTATATAGGTATTGAAAAGCAGGCCAATAATCTTTAAACTGCTTATCAGGTTTCTATCATAAGTGGTTTGAACCTGCGGAGCCGCTTCATATCTCGGCTGTGTGAAGCGGCTATCGGGCTTAGGCTCATAGAAGCTTTTGTCAACATTCTTAGTGGTATAATTTTGATTATCCTTTAGGAAGCTGGTCTGAGTAACCGTATCCTCAGTATTATGCTGAGTCTTAGCCGGGCTGATATAGGAGTCTCCGAAGCCGGAAGTGTCCGGCAGCTCTATAGCCGGTGCCGGTGCCTCATATACTCTCTGAGCTGCGGCGGTTGAAAGGGCAGTTTCCTTTTCAGCACTTGGCTCATCGAAGGAGCCGTAAATCAGGCTGCTGCTTGCTAAACAGCTCTTCACAGCAGTATATATAGTACTGAAGATGGATCTGTCATCAGAGAACTTTATCTCAGCCTTTGTGGGATGCACATTAACATCAATCTTATCTGACTGAACCTTTATGTTAAGAACCACAAAGGGAAATTTATTGTTCATCAGAAGTCCTTTGTATGCCTGCTTAACTGCTTCACCCATCATTTTATTCTTTATGACTCTGTTATTAACAGAGAAAATCATATAGGTTGAGTTGCCTCTGGCTATTTCAGGCTTGCCTATATATCCTTCAATGGTTATAAGAGGATTGCTATAATCAAGCCTTACCATGGATTTAGCGGTATTCTTGCCATATATGCATGTCAATACTGAGAGAAGGTCTCCATTACCGGGAGTATGAAGTACGGTTTTACCGTCTACTATCAGCTTGAAGGACACAGCTGTATTTACCATAGAAAGCTTCTCTACGATATCAACTATATGGCCTTGCTCACTTATATTGCTTTTTAGAAATTTCTCTCTTGCAGGTGTATTATAAAATAAATTTCTTACAGTTACGGTAGTACCCACTGGGAAACCAATAGCTTTGTTTTCAAGGACGTTGCCGCCCTTTATAAGGATATAGCTTCCGGAAGCTTCATCCTCGGTATGAGTCTGCAGCTCTACCTCGGCAACAGCTGCTATGCTTGCCATAGCTTCTCCTCTGAAGCCCAGAGTATATATGCTGAATAAATCATCAGCATCCTTGATTTTACTGGTGGCATGTCTCTCAAAAACGTGCAGCAAATCATCGGAGGCTATGCCGCTTCCATTGTCAGATACACTTATGAAGCTTTTGCCTCCATCGTTTATCTCTACTGTAACTGAGGCAGCTCCCGCATCAAGGGAGTTCTCAATAAGCTCCTTGACTATGGAGGAAGGTCTTTCGATGACCTCGCCGGCAGCTATCTTGTTAATAGTAGACTCGTCTAAAAGCCTTATTTTACTCATAAATTTCCCTCCCTTTCAAGCGTATTACAGATGGCCTTAGTTATCAATGTTTTTAGCCTTGTTATGCAATTCAAACAACGCATTAAAGGCCTGCATCGGAGTCATATTGTTTATGTCAAGGGCCTTTATTTCATCAATTAAGGAAAACTGCACAAAGTTGAATAGATTGGGTTCGTTCTGGGGCGGTGCAGGCTTCCTTTTTCTTTCGCGTACATATAGGTTGCTGTGATTGGTCTCCTCTGTTTTCTCCAGGTGTGCCAGTATCTCTGTAGACCTTTCAAGTATATCCTCAGGCAAGCCTGCAAGTCTGGCAACGTGTATACCATAGCTGCCATTAGCCCCTCCCCTGATAATTTTACGCAAAAATACTATATCCTTGCCTTTCTCCTCAACAGAAATGCAGTAGTTCTTGATACCCTCAATTTTGCCTTCCAGCTCAGTAAGCTCATGATAGTGTGTAGCAAACAAAGTCTTGGCTCCAATATTCTCACTGCTTGTAATAAACTCTACCACAGACCATGCAATGCTCAGTCCGTCGAAGGTACTGGTTCCTCTGCCTATCTCATCGAGAATAATCAAGCTTCTGCTGGTAGCATTATTGATTATATTAGCCAGCTCGCTCATTTCTACCATAAAGGTACTTTGACCGGAAGCCAGGTCATCTGAGGCGCCTACACGAGTAAATATCCTGTCTACAACTCCTATGACTGCATTGGAAGCGGGAACGAAGCTGCCTATTTGAGCCATAAGAGTGATTAATGCCACCTGTCTCATGTAGGTTGATTTACCTGCCATGTTAGGACCTGTGATTATAAGCATCCTGTCATCCTTTGTATCAAGCTCGGTATCGTTGGGCACAAATTTCACTGCATTGGAGCCTGCCTCAACTACAGGGTGTCTGCCGTCCTTTATATATATCTTATCCTCTGAGTTAACCACAGGCCTGTTGTAACCGTTCTTTTGAGCTACCTCAGCCAGGGAGCAGAGGCAGTCCAAGACAGACAGCTGGGAAGCTGTTTCCTGTATTCTTTTTATGTGCTGGGCTATTTGATTTCTAATTTCTACAAAAATTTGATATTCCAGCTCTATGAGCTTTTCCTCAGCACCCAAGACCATATCCTCAAGCTCCTTGAGCTCAGGAGTTATGTATCTCTCAGAGTTTGCTAAGGTCTGCTTCCTTATAAAGTAATCGGGTACTAGGGAGAGGTTTGATTTGGTTACGTCTATGAAATAACCGAAAACCTTGTTATAACCTACCTTCAATGACTTTATACCGGATTTTTCTCTTTCCTTTTGCTCCAGCTCTGCAATCCACTGCTTGCCGTTAAGGGCTCCCTCCTTAAGCTTATCCAGCTCAGGATTTACACCTTTATTTATAAGGCTTCCTTCTTTAAGCGCTATTGGTGCATCCTCGTTTATTGACTTTGCTATAAGCTCATGGATATCCTGGAGAGGGTCTAGGGCGTCATGCATTTCGGCTAATATTCCGCTTGTACAATTATTAATCAAATTTTTTATATGAGGCAGATTTACTACAGAATTTTTGAAGGATATAAGGTCTCTGGCGTTTGCACTTCCCAGAGCGATTCTGCTGCCTAGGCGTTCCATGTCATATATACCCTTCAGATATTCCTTAAGCTCTTCTCTCAGCAGGAACTCGTTGTACAGCTCCTGAACTCCGTCAAGCCTGAAATTTATGTCTGCAGGGTTTAGAAGGGGCTTCTCTATCCAAGTCTTAAGCCTTCTTCCACCCATAGAGGTTGAGGTCTTGTCCAGTACTGAGATAAGAGCACCCTTACGGGTTTTGCCCCTCATGGTCTCTATAAGCTCTAGATTTCTTCTTGTATTCATGTCCAGCATCATATAGCTGCTTATACTGTAGTGCTTGATGCTGTTTATGTTGTTCAATGCTACCTTTTGTATTTCATCCAAGTATAAAAGTACTGCTCCTGTGCTTCTTATAAGCTCCTCGCTGTCTATACCCAAACCTTCCAGCGAATTAACTCCAAACTGTCTTTTTAGTCTCCTGTCGCACTCTGTCAGATCAAAGTATGCAGGGTTGACTTGAGCCGCTTCCGAAGAAAAGAGGTCCTGGAACTGCTCATTGTTGCATATAGCCTCAGAGGGGCTCAGCCTGCTTATTTCGCTCAGCATGTTCTGCTGCTCAGAAGCATCTGCATGAGTACAGTAGAACTCTCCTGTAGATAAATCTATATAGGATATTGCAGTAGACTTTTCTGTAGAGTATAAAGCCATAAGGTAGTTGTTGGTCTTCTCGTCCAGCATTGTGCTCTCTGTGATTGTACCGGGAGTTACAATTCTTATGACTTCTCTTCTAACCAAGCCCTTTGCCAGTGCAGGATCTTCTGTCTGCTCGCAAATTGCCACCTTATAATTCTTACTTATAAGCTTCGCTATATAATTTTCAGCTGCATGATAAGGTACGCCGCACATAGGTGCACGTTCCTCCATGCCGCAGTCTCTGCCAGTTAAGGTTATTTCCAATTCTCTTGATGCGGTCAATGCATCATCAAAAAACATTTCATAGAAATCACCAAGTCTAAAAAATATTATCTTATCCTTATGCTGCTCCTTGATTTCCATGTATTGCTGCATCATTGGCGTTAATTGAGCCATTTCTCCTCACCCCGGTTTGCTAATCTATATTTTTATCGTCAAGCATTTCGCCGTTTAAGAACCACGAGAATACTTCAGTTATCTTTACATTCACCAGTTTACCGATTATATCTCTCTTGCCGCTGAAATTAACTACCTTTCCGGTGCGGCTTCTTCCTGTATATCTTGAAGGATCATTCTTACTTGGACCTTCTACCAGAACCTCAACGGCTTTACCCATATATCCATCATTTGCTCTTTTGCTGATTTCATTTTGAACCTTGACCAGCTTCTCAAAGTTTCTATGCTTTTGATCCTCGCTCACCTGATTCTCCATTCTCTCAGCAGGTGTGCCCGGACGCTTGGAGTATATAAACATAAAGGCCTGATCGAACTCAACCTTTCTCATTATATTAAGGGTTTCTTCGAAATCCTCGTCTGTTTCACCGGGGAAGCCTACTATTACGTCCGTACTTAAGGCAATACCCGGCATAACCTTTTTAACCTTTTCTACCTTCTCAAGATAGTCTTCCTTGGTATACTTTCTGTTCATAGCCTTCAACACTCTGTTGCTGCCTGCTTGGAAGGGCAGGTGAAGCTGCTCGCAGACCTTGCTGCATTCAGCCATAGTGGCTATAAGCTTATCGGATATATCCTTCGGATGAGAGGTCATAAATCTGATTCTGTCTATACCGTCTATTTCATTTACCATTCTAAGCAGGTCTGCGAAATCTACATCAAGCTCCAAATCCTTGCCGTAGGAGTTGACATTCTGACCAAGCAGGGTTACTTCCTTGCAGCCGTCAGCAGCTAGGTGCTTGATTTCGTTTATTATATTCTCCGGCATACGGCTTCTCTCTCTGCCGCGTACATGGGGCACAATACAGTAGGAGCAGAAATTGTTGCAGCCGTACATTATTGTTACCCAAGCCTTGAATTTGTCTTCTCTTCTGACAGGCATGTCTTCCACTATTATGCCCTCAGTGTTCATTATGTCAATCAATGTATACATTTCGTTCATGGAGCGCTCCAGAAGCTCAGGGAACTTATATAGATTATGAGTTCCGAAAACCAAATCCACATGCTTGTACTTTTGCTTTATTGTTTTGACGGCATGCTCCTGCTCCATCATGCAGCCGCATATGCATAGAAGCATATCAGGCTTATCCGCCTTTAACTGCTTGAAGGCACCTATATTGCCGTAAAGCTTTAGCTCAGCGTTTTCTCTAACAGTACAGGTATTTATAATGATAACATCTGCATCTTCTTTCTTTTCAGCCTTCAGATAACCCATCTCATCCAGCATGCCCATAAGCTTCTCAGAGTCTGATACGTTTTGCTGGCAGCCGAAGGTTATAACATGATAGTACTTGTGATTTCCTGATCTTTGGTAATCTATGCTGTTATTCTCCCTGATACGGAGCATTACTTCCTTTTGTCTTTCCAGTTCTTCCGAACCTAATTGCAATTCTTTTCTTTCACCCATTTTTCTACCTCGTAATAAAGTATTTCATTTTGTGTCATAATCCTACATAATTATAACATAATAAGCCAAAAACTTAAAATTTCGATTTTGTCCTGCCTAAATATAATATTACCTCTCTCAGGCTTATTTAGACTATAGCTTAACATGAAAATTCGGATAAAGAAAAACAGGTATATTGCTGCCAATATATCTGTTTTTATCTTAATGAGCTTCATTTTTATTTGAGGCTTCCCTCTGTTTCAAAAGGTTTATTATTTCACTTGCATCCTTCTTGCTGAGGTCCTTACTGTAGCTTTTACCTGTCATATCCTGCATTGTCTTTCTCAGCTCATCATTTGTCATCTTTATGCTCTGTGCAAGAGAGAATATAGC
This sequence comes from Clostridia bacterium, assembly GCA_029238945.1. GTDB lineage: Bacteria > Bacillota > Clostridia > Lutisporales > Lutisporaceae > GWB2-37-7. The sequence goes on along the minus strand of JAQZBM010000068.1, from coordinate 1,921 downwards.
GTTCAGCTGAGTCTTTGTAGCATTTGCTTCTACCTGTTTCAACTCCCTTATATCCTTTATTTCCTCCGGTCCCTGGTCTTCGGCAGTCATGCTTCTGGGCTCGGTAACCTCTTCAAAACCTGTAAATTCGACTCCATAGCCTGCAAATCTCAATGCTCTGGCTATAGCTCTGGTTTCTGCCAGCTCAAGTATGGCATTGGCTAATACTCTGTCCCTCTTGACTGATGCATTTCCTAGTCCTGCGAAGGTACCCTTTTCTGTTTTTATGTGTGCGTGCACTACGGTGGATTCATCATTATAGTAAAGCACGCTGGTCTCTATGGACAAAAGCTTGTTTTCTTCATGGGCCAGTCTTAAGCGTCCGCCAACAATGGGATATGTTTTTCCCTGCACCTTCACAAGCTCTTCGTTTCTAAAATTACTCAGCATAGAAATACCTCCTTAAGGTTATTTTTGCGCAGGAGGTATAATATATACTGCAAAATAACACAATAAAGCTATGTATTATTTGATAATACAGCCATATTGCAGGGATTTATAAAACTTCTGAACGAAATAGGTAAAAGTGCTAATTTTGCTTATTTATGTGAAGTTTCTTTTTATTTCTATTGACATTTTGATGCAATGCGGGTATATTATTATTGTATCGGCGGGGCATAGCGCAGCTTGGTAGCGCGCTTGGTTCGGGACCAAGAGGCCGCAGGTTCAAATCCTGTTGCCCCGACCATTTCAAAATAATAAGAATTATAACCACTCAAATCTTGCAAAATTAGTGAGGAAGAGTGGTTTTTTATTGTAAAAAAAATAGGACTGCTCATAACCATCGGCTACTCAGTCCCCCAAAAAACAAGTGATTTTGCTGTTGTTATTCTCTACTTCGCCATATAATCCAGTTTCTCTTCCTATAGCTTGTCCTGCTTCTCTATATTAAAATAACCGTCTTGCTCCCATGTAGCTTTCCAGGTAGAATCCGGTGTTTAAATTTGAGATTACAACCTTCATTGTGGAGCTTCCTGAGGATGCATGGATGAAGCTGCCGTTGCCCATATAGATGCCTACATGATTGACTCCGTTAAGTCCGCCGTTGGTGTCAAAGGCTACAAGGTCACCAGGCTGCAGGTTTGCTTTGCTTACAGCTGTTCCTTGTGCCGCTTGGCTGGAAGATACACGCTCAATGCTTATGTTGAAATGGTCATATACATACTTTGTGAAGCCTGAGCAATCAAAGCCTTTCGGAGACATCCCGCCATAAACATATGGCACTCCGAGTAAAGTCTTTGCATAATTGACTATTTCAGTACCTAGAGCAGTTCTTGTAACATCGCCCCGTGAAGCAGTTGTATTTACTGATACATAGGAAGCACTGACCCAGCCGGTTGTACCAGCGGCAGTCTTTACATTGTACCAGCCGTTAGAAGCACTTAAGATGGTCACGGTTTGACCCTTTGTAAGCGTACCGAGGATGGAACCGGAAGTACTTGCAGTGCTTCGGAGATTCAGTGATGTTGCAGTAACTGTTCCTGTTTTGGCTGCAGCTGTTGTAGTATTTACTGATACATACGTACCGCTTACCCAGCCTGTTTTCCCTGATGCAGTCTTTACATTGTACCAACCGTTTGTGGTACTAAGAATAGTTAGAGTCTCACCTTTGTATAATGTGCCGAGAATAGAGCCCGATGTACTTGCACTACTTCTAAGATTAAGTGATGTTGCAGTGACGGTTCCTGTTTTTAGTTCTTCGGCATTTACAACAAATGTACTGAAGCCCAGTAATAAAACCAGAACCGTAGAGAATAACAGTAGCTTCTTTAAATTTAACATATAAGACTCTCCTTTTTTTTAGTCTGCGAGGTTAGTTGACGGATTAGGTAAAAGGACACCCGCCATATATGATGGCTTCACCCCAAAATTTATATCCCCC
>JAQZBM010000321.1 GCA_029238945.1 Clostridia bacterium | reverse complement strand
GCAACAATAAAGTGGACTGCCAATGAGGTTGGTAAATACAATTTATATGCAAAAGCAACAATCACAGTGAATGAGGCAGTAAAGGTATTTACGGGCAGCACTTCTATAACAGTTGCCAATCCTGAAGATGTAGTCAAGATTGTATTGGATAGAGGTCACGAAAATGCATATATCAGTGGTGACTATGCAGGTAAAGACTTGACCTTAAGGGAAATGTTCAAGGAAAGAAAATACATGCTGGTGGAAAATAATGATGAACTGACAGCGGAAGACCTTAGAGGCGCACAGCTTCTCATTATTACTGACCCTCAAAGTGTAGATGCAGGCATTAACTTGCCAAAATCAATATTTACAGATGCAGAAGTTGTTGCTATCAAGGAATTTTCTGATAATGGCGGTTCTCTAATGATATCATCAAAGGCAGACTACAAGGACGGGGTTGGAGAATATAGCAATGGAGCACAGCTTAATAAGATATTAGAAGCAATTGGAACAAACCTGCGTGTGAATGATGATGAGGTTATTGATAAAACATCAAATGGCGGGCAGACATTTAAATTATACTTTGATAGATATGTTTCAACAAAATATAATCTTACAGAGAATATCCCATTGGGAACTACCTACAGCTTCTTTAGCGGATGTTCAGTAATCCTTAAGAATGGTGGAAGTGAAGAAGCAGTAGACTGGCTGGTAAAGGGGCATGAAACAACAGAAACATTGGATTCAGATAACCAAGGAGATAATGTTCCTGTAACAAAGGGGAATGTTAACGTTATAGGTGCAGAGCTGCTGCCAAGCGGAGCGAAGATCATAGTTGCAGGAACGATCTTCTTCTCGGATTTTGAAACGGCTTCCTCAGACAATGCATATTCCAATAAGCAAATTACAAGTAATATATTAGACTGGATGATGCAGCCTAAGCCATCTGAATTAAAGTCCATAGCTGAAGTAAGAATAGATGCAGACAATGATGGCACTCCAGATCTTTTAGGGAAAAGATTTACGATAGAAGGCAGAGTAACAGCTCAATCTGAAGCAGTGACTCCAAAGAATGCCTTCTTTGAGGTCATTTATGTCCAAGATGAAACAGGGGGGATTACGGTATTCGGCGTATCAACTACTCCTCTTCCATTAGGGACTAAGGTTAGAATAACAGGAATAGTGGATCAATATGGTGGAGATGCGGAAATATCTATAGCAAATGAAACAAAGGATGTTGTTGTCATTCAAGATGAATTGCTAGTCATAGAGCCAATGGCAATGAGTACTGGTGATAGCATGCTTGAGGAGAACGAAGGCTGGCTTGTTAAGGTGCAGGGCATTCTAAGGAGGATGACGGATAATTCATTATATTTGGATGATGGTTCTGGTGAGGCGAGAATATATGTAAATGGATATATCGGAGATGGAACAGGCAACCAGGACATGCTGGGTAAATGGGATCCTACAATTAAAATAGGAGATACAGTCAGTGCTATAGGTCTTGCATCTGAAGACCCCGAAGGACACCGGATAAGAGTCAGGAATACGGCTGAAATCGTAAAATCAAAGAACGCTGTTGAAACATTAGAAGATCTGCTCACAGAATTATACGAGCAGGGTCATTTTAATAACAAGGGGTTATTTAATAGCTTGATGGCTATCGTTGCAACAGAAAATTTAAAGGCTTTAGAGAACCACTTGAATGCACAGAAGGGTAAAGGCATAACTTTAGAGGCAGCTCAAATGCTGCAAGAGTATATAGACATCTTGAAGGAAAACTAATATTTTATAATAAAGAGCTCCTATGCAATTTGTATAGGAGCTCTTTATTGCTATTAACTTCAAATTACATTTTGTAGAGATATACACATATTGCTTTTTAATTATATAGCAGATATGTTATTATAAATATTGATATTATTATTTATTTTATTAAACTTTGGGAGGTTATGATGAATAAGGAAAAACTTTTTACAGCATCCTTAAGCGAAGATGATGAAAAGGTGGAAATTCACGATATAAGGAGGCTGTTTTACGTAGCTTTTTTTGGCGGGGTTATTCCACTAGTAGGCTTGGCAGCAAAGTTGGCAAGACAGTTAAAAGTAGATAGAAAAACCATTATGCTGCTAGCTGCATTAGGTGCTGTGATACTTATTGGCAAATATGCCATTGCGTTTACGCTATTTGACGGACAACCGATTATGGATAGAAGAACCTTAAGCTGGATCTATAAGGCTGGCAGCTGCTTGTTATATTTAGCTTGCTATAAAGTAATGAAAGAAAAGTTTGCAATTCATATTGGCCTTGGCGGAGAGATAAAACCAATATTATGGGATGCCTTGGCTTGGATTTTAGCAGGTACCCTTGCCGAAGCAGGAATTGCGATGTTTGTATCATGGTTAGCATCAATCCTATAATATTGAAAAGCAGTAAGAAAAGAAGGCTAAGGAGGGCATTGTTTTGCAGTATGAAAATACACAAGAAGCTAAGTTGAATGAGGCCTTGCATTATTTTGACATACAAAGATATGAGCAGGCTTTGGACGCTCTTTATATGGTATTGTCTGAAGCACCTAATGATGGGTTTGCTTTGTATCTGGCGGCATACTGTCATTATAATTTGGACAACTATAAGGAAGCAGCAGATTACTGCGTTGAAAGT
>JAQZBM010000320.1 GCA_029238945.1 Clostridia bacterium | reverse complement strand
AAATCAGGTCGCTGTTTGATATGGATGAGGGCTAGAGTGTGATGTAAGCGACTTGATTTTAGTTAGAAGTTAGAATAAAAACACTTTATTTGTACATAGAGAGAATGGAGGAAAAATTCAATGAGTGGTATAACAAAAACAGAAAGCACTTCAATTACTTTTTATAATCCAAAAGAGCTTCCGTTTAGGGTTACTGGTTTTGCCTTTTTTGAAAAGGATAAAGAGTATATTCGAAGTGAAAAAGAGAGACTTAGTTTGTTTAGTGAGACACTTGCGAATATCCTGTCTCAGACTAGTGGAGGTATGATAGGCTTCAAGACGAACAGCACACGTCTTATTATAAGAGCAGACATCAGTAGCGTATCTTCATTTCCACAGATGGCACTCAGTGGCACTGGAAGCTTTGACATTTATCAAGGATGTCACAAAAACAAGGAATATATTGGGATAGCTATGCCTGCAAAAGTAGGTGCCTGCAGAATTGATACAGTGATTATGCTTCGGGAACATGAAGCTGAAAAGGAAGTAACCATAAATTTTCCTCTATATAGCAGAGTAGATAATTTGGAGATAGGCCTTGATACAGGGAGTATCGTGCTTTTGCCAGAGGATTTTTCCATTAAAAAGCCTCTTGTGTTATATGGATCGTCAATTACCAACGGAGGTTGTGTTTCGAGGCCAGGTAATACTTATGCTGCAATTCTTGGGAGATGGCTTGATTGCCCGGTAAATAACTTTGGATTTCCCGGGAATGCAAAAGGTGAGCCTACGGTTGCAGAAATGATAAGCACAATTGATATGTCAGCTTTTGTGCTTGATTATGATCACAATGCACCCAGTGAGAAACACTTGGAACTGACTTATAAACCATTCTACGAAATCATTAGAAAGAGCAGACCTGAAATACCAATTGTTATGGTTTCGAGGCCCGACTTTTATCACCATTTAAAATCTGATCTGCAAAGAAGAGACATTATCTACAAAGCTTACCAAGCAGCTTTTAATAATGGTGATAAAAATATATACTTCGTTAATGGTGAGACATTGTTTGGCGAAAATGATCGTGACAGCTGCACTGTTGATGGATGTCACCCAAATGATTTAGGTTCTATGCGCATTGCTAAAGGGCTGTATGAAGTCCTGCACAGAATTTTATAAGAGGTTGAAGCTGTAAAGCCCTATGTTTAGTTTTGATTTGACAAGCCACTATATTGATATACTAATAGACTGTTAAGAGACAAATCTCTTTGAACTGCATATCTTGGAGAAACAATGCTAGACAAACTATGCCCAGAAGGAAATCAGGTTGTTGTTTGACATGGATGAAATGTAAAAAGGCTTTCAGAGTATATCATAGCTCTGAAAGCCTTTAAAAAATATCATCTGCTTATAATCGCTAAAACTTTTTCCGGGTACTCCATAGACTACGTACCCCGAAAAAGTATCGGCTGTAGTATTTTAGCCGACCCTTATGAAAGTAGTTTCTCTATACTTGTTATTTCTACACAAATGCAAAGCAGCTCAATAGCGATCTTTAATTCGTTTACAGGCGGAAATGTCGGTGCGATGCGGATGTTGTTGTCATTTGGGTCTTTTCCATAGGGATAGGTAGCACCGGCAGAGGTAAGTGTAAGACCTGCGTCGGCAGCCATCTTGACAATCTTTTTTGCACAACCGTCCAATGTAAACAAGCTAATAAAATAACCGCCATTAGGTTTATTCCAGAAGGCTATATTCTTGCCGGCAAATTCTCTGTTAAACAGATCAAGTACCATATCAAACTTTGGTTTTAATATAGCGGCATGCTTTTTCATATGCTCTTCTATATTTTCAAAGTTTTTAAAATAGCGGACATGCCTTAACTGATTCAATTTGTCAGGACCTATTGTTTGCATTGACATCTGCTTTTTAATCAAGGCAATATTATTATCGCTTGCAGCCATAATTGCAACACCAGAACCCGGGAACGATACCTTTGAGCTCGAGCTGAAAATGAATACTCTGTCAGCATTTCCGGCAGCAGTACAAGCATCCATCATATTTTTCAGTTGGTCATGATTATCGGTAAGATGGTGTATTGCATAGGCATTATCCCAGAATATCCTGAAATCAGGAGCTTTCGTTTCCATTGCAGCAAGTCTGTCAACCACTGTGTCAGAATAGGTAATACCGTCCGGATTACTGTATTTCGGCACACACCAGATACCCTTTATAGCATCATCCTCTTTTACCAGCTTTTCAATAGCATCCATATCAGGACCATCCTGCTTAAGTGGAACAACTATCATCTCAATACCCATGATCTCACAAATAGAAAAGTGTCTGTCATAACCGGGGCAAGGGCAAATAAACTTTACAACAGGAAGCTTTCCCCATGGTACTTTGCTGCCAACCACGCCAAACTGCATAGCTCTTGCAATAGTATCGTACATCATATTGAGGCTTGAATTTCCTCCTATTATAATGTTTTTAGGATTAACCTCGATCATTTTTGAAAATAGCTCTTTTGCTTCAGGCAAACCGTCCAGTAAGCCGTAATTGCGGCAATCAGTTCCATCAGCAGCTTTGTAATCATTTTTGCCTAAGCAATCCATTAAATCGTTAGATAAATTTAGCTGCTCTGAGCAAGGCTTGCCCCTCGCCATATCAAGCTTG
>JAQZBM010000002.1 GCA_029238945.1 Clostridia bacterium | reverse complement strand
ATCCAGCTACTAAACATATACTTTTATAGTAAACATGGTATAATTCACTTAATTAGATATCTAATTATCTTAGGGATAAAATATTGTTTACAATACTATTTTTAGTGGTATAATATGTATAAGAAAATATCTTCTCATAATTATCTTCTTTAATGAAGATTTACTCGTAGAGCCACGAGTAGTAAATTAAAGAAAGCTCACTGTGATGACTGTTCGTAGAGTCACGAACAGGGTAATATAAAGAAAGCTCACTGAGAAGATATAAAATAGTCCCTGTTGGGGACTATTTTTTTTGTGGAGGATAACAAATGATTTTTAAATATTTATCAGATGAGTTCTATATAAAATATAATCATGATACATATCCAGAAATACTAGAAAAAGATAATAGACCTTATACACAAACAATAACAAATGTAAATGGGCTACTATTTGCTATTCCATTGCGCTCACACATATCACATGATAATGTATTTTGGAGTGATAAAAAGAGAAAATGAGTATAAAAAATTATTGAATAAAGATTATATTGTTAAGTGCAAAATGGAAAAATATATTTTTGATTATAAAAAAGCAAAAGCTAATCTAACAAATAAGCATAATGAAGATTTTTGTAAGTACTCAACACTCCAATATTTTGAAGAATATATTTATACAGAAGATGAAATCAAAGAATTATTAGAACAAGTCTCTGCCACAGAAGAAGATTAAGCTAAGAAACAACTAAAACGACAAAAATACCGGCACACTGTTACCGGTATTTTTATCATAATTATATAATTCAAGCATATTATCTTTTCTTAAAAAGGCCCAGCAGTCTATCAAAGAAGCCCTTACTCTCCGGTTCAACATCAATTTCCTTCTCAGCTGTCTTGGGTCGGTCTATGGAAGGTGTCCTCATAACAAACTGAACTGTGGAGTTCTTATTCCTCTCATTATCAACGAAGGATTTGTAGCTGCTCTCTCCACTTCCCAAAAGCGAAGCTCCTATGCCCTTGCTGACACCCTGAGACATTTCAGCTATTCCTTTATCAAGGCTGAGGATTCCGTCCTTCAGCTGCCTCTGTCCGTCAACAAGCTTATCTACGCTTCTCGGAAGTGCCTTGGTATTTTCCTTTATCAGTCCCAAGCCCTTGCCGGCTTCGATTACTCCTCCGAAGTATTTGGAAAGTCCCTGCTGCAGCTTCTCAAAGCCTGTTACCAGCTGCTCCAAGGCACTCGGCAGAGCTGACACTCCTTTCTGCATTTCCTTCATACCTCCTGCAGCTTCTCCTATGCCCTTGTTATATTCTCCTAAGCCAACATACATCTGACTTGCTCCTCCTTCTATAGCCGCCAGACCTTTATTGCTTTCCTTCAGTCCTGAATTAAGCTTTTGCAGAGCTTCTCCCTCCTGCATAATGCCTTCAGCCAGCTTGCGCAGCATAGGGTCATTGCTGGTTGCGTACATCCCTGCCAGCTGCATCAGCTGTGAGTGTCCTGTCGCCAGCTGTTCCAAGCCCTTTGATAGCTCCTGATTGCCTGTGCTGATTTCTTTTACGCCTTCCTTAAGCTCCCCGAAGCCCTTATATATTTCATCGCCCTTTTGACTCAGAGTTTCCATACCGAGAGCAAGCTGATCAACCCCGCTCATCATTTGACCTCCCTGTTCAGAAAACTGCTTCAGTCCGCTGTAATACTGGTCTAACCCTGTACTTAAGCTTCCGGAGCTATCACTCAATTCCTTTGTCCCCTTATATAGACTTCCTATGCCTGAGTCAAGCTGCACCATGCCGGTTTTCAGCCTTTCTGTGCCTGCTTCCAGTGCTTCCGCTCCCTTGACAAGCTCTGATGCTCCGCCATCCATTTTGTCCAGCCCTTCTCCCAGCTTATCCATGCTTGACCCTAAATCTCCCGGAAGCTTTATACTGAAGGGCAGCATAGTTATGCTTATTGGGTCTAGATATATATTCCTGCCATCCGCTTCAAAGCTGAAGCTTTGGTCCTCAGGCGGCAGTGCCATAAAAGCTATTGTGGCTTTCTTGCCTACTACCATCCTGCTGCCCTCTGTCTTTATATTGCTGAACACATCAAGGTCAGGTGTCATTTGTATCTGGGTGACAAGCCCTGCTGTATCCCAGTTCATGTTCTTGCTGTGTATAATGCTTATCTCTACCTTCAGGTGTCCTGACTTCCCTCCCAATTCCTCAGGAGAAGTCTCCTTCCCATCCAAGTAGTATTTGATTTTGACCTGTATAGGCAGCTCCTTTTTTATTGTACCTTCATAGTAAACATTCTTTTCCCTCAACAAGGACATAGGCCATTTTATCTCATCGCCCTTAACTTCAGGTTCTTTGCTGTCAGTCATATTCTTTACCTTAGTGTAGCTGCCGTAGTCTGTATAGTCATCAGCATCACCGCTGCCGTAAATATGATTCACAACCTTTATCTCGTCTACAGCACCATCATATTTAAGGCTTACGTATACTGTTTCATCCTTATTAACCTCTGCAAAAGTCAGTATGTTTGTCGACAACAGACAAAGCACAAGCAGTATGCTGATAACACTTTTCTTCATAATTTCACCTCATTTACTTTCTTGCTGCAGGCCAGCCCAGTGTTGTGACCTTTATAACCTTGTTGAATATAAGTAGCAGCGCCGGAAGCAGCAGAAAAACCAGTGCCAGGCTTATCAATGCTCCTCTTCCTATCAGAAGCGTCAGCTCGGATGCCGACCTGATTGTTGTTATATATGAGACGCTCAGCGTTCCTGCAAACAGTATCAAGGCACTTGTCAGCACCGACCGCCCCGTATCCTTGATTGCTTGCTCTGCTGCCTCAGTCGGCTTCATTGATGACAGGTTTTCCTTATATCTTGAGGTAAACAGTATTGCGTAATCCACTGTAGCTCCAAGCTGTATGGCTCCGATAATTATGAAACTTATAAAGTTCAGCTCCAGTCCCTCAAAATACGGTATGCTTAAATTTACCCATATGCCCAGCTGTATGACAAATATCAGAATAAGGGGCAAAGAAATGGACCTGAAGGTTATCACTAATATCAACGCTATTAGTGCAGTAGATATAATATTTATTTTGGTGAAGTCTCTGGAGGTTACCGTGTTCAAATCCTGATAGACTGAGGCTTCCCCGGTAAGATAGTGTTCCTCGAAGTAGCCGGAGGCGATGTCATTTATAGTCTTTAGGATTGCCCTTGTCCTTTCTCCCTCAACTCCTGCCCGCAAATCCATTAAGAAATAGGTATACCTCTCTGACTCAAACCTATCCCTGACATACTGTGGTATAAGAATTTCCGGAAGAGTCTCATCTACAGAGGAGTAAAGTCCGTCAACAGCTCCTATGCCTTCTACCTGTTTCAGCTTGTCAGATAGACTATTAAGCTTAACCCGGTCTGCTTTGGGTACAATCAGTATCAATTCACTGCCCTCTCCGAAAACCTCCTTGATTTGCTTATTTGCAACCACAGCCTCGGAGGACTTCGAAAGAGTTTTCTCTGTTGAGTAATAATATGTCAGCCGGGATTGACCCAGAAACGCCGGAATCATTATGATAAGGCTTACTATCAATGCTGCATATCGGAACCTTACCATATGTCTTGCACTTCTTTCGAAGCTTGGCATTAGTACTCTGTGCTTGTAGCTTTTGAATCTGTCCTCTGCGGCCAAAGCCAGCACCGGAAGCAGGGTTAAAACTGATACAAGGCTCAAAAATACTCCCTTCGCCAGTACAAGTCCCATGTCTTTTCCTATACCGTATCTCATGGGCACCAAAGCCAGAAATCCGCATATCGTAGTCAGTGCACTGGCGGATACTGAACTGAAGGTTTTCTCTATGGCTTCAATCATTGCCTCTTTCTTATTCCTTGTCCGAAGCTCCTCATGGAACCTGTGGAGCAAAAATATCGAATAATCCATAGATACAGCCAGCTGTATGATACTTGCCACTGAGTAGGTTATGGAAGAAATCCTGCCAAATATAAAGTTGGTACCCATGTTCAGGAGTATTGCTACTCCTAAAACTATGAAAAACAATATGGGCTCAAAATATGAGCTGGAGGATAAAAACAGTATTATTAATATTATTACAAAAGCAACTATGGAGTAGTACACCAGCTCCCTGGCTACAGTATCCTGCATGGTTTTTGAGACTGCTGCAGGTCCTCCTATGTAGTGCTCCTCAGGGATAATCCTATTAATCTCATGAAGAGCATCTTGAGTGGCTTTATCATGGTCTCCTTGAGAAAATTCAATTTGCAGAAGGTTGTAATCCCCTTGGCGGAAGCGCGTCGACAGCTTCTCATCAAAGAAGTCCTCCTGCTTCATAATGTCCTCAACATCCCCAAGAGAGACGACATTTTTCACTCCTGAAATATTTTTTATGTCTGCCTTTAGAGCCTCTATATAAGCCAGATTACTGCTCTTAACCATAAGCTTAGCTGAGCCGCTTATGCCGAACTCCTTCTGAAGTACATCCTTACCCACAACTGATTTCATGCCCTCCGGCAAGTATGAACCAAGGTCATATTCTATTGATATCATCCTCATCCCGATAAAGGACAAAATAATCAAAACTGCATACAGCACAAGAATAAACCTTTTGTGATTAACAATAAAACCTGCAAAACTTCTCATTTTAAAACCCCTTTAGCCGGATTTGCTTGGCAAATGACTTATAGTAAAAGCTCAGGACATCGAGTCCTTCACTTTTAGTCAGATTTGCTTCGCAAATGACTTATAGTAAACATTTGTTTTAAACGCTTGTTTTAAACCTTCGTTTAGATAATACTATAGTTTATGCATATAGTCAATATTTATAGCTTCCATAAAAAAATAAAGGCTCAGGACATCGAGTCCTTCACCTTTAGCCTGATTTGCTCCGCAAATGGCTGTTAAATAAGGCATCAATTACGCCTTATTTTGTCAGTACACCGCTTATCAGTATTTCTATATATTCACTTAAGTCTTCTAAGCTGTTTATATTAAATACGCCTTTCCCTTCTCCGAAGGTGTTGGCAACCGTTCTGCTTATTACCGGGCCAAGTATTCCGGAAAAGAACTGAAGGTATTTGAATTTCAGGACCTTCTCTTCGGTTATTCCTGTGCCGTCCTTTATGATGTCTTGGATAATGTCTTGCAGCTCACTGTTTAAATATATCTTTTGAACCAGAATAGGCTTGTAGCTCTTATCTTCATTGACAATATTTACTATAAGGCCTATGAGAGCAGGGCTTTCAAACATAAAACCAATCAGGCTCTTAGCCCAGCCCTTCAGCTTGTCTTCGGAGCTTAGACTATCGTCCTGTAAAATCTCCAGCTGTGTCTTATATAAAATATCCGAGTAGTAATTTTCCACTTCCTTCAGGAGGTTGTTCTTGTTTCCAAAGTAGTAGTTTATAGACGCAACATTAACTCCGGCTTTTTCCGCCACTTCTCTGATGGTGAATTCGCCTTTAAGGCCTACGATTGCTATTGCCTCTTGGAGTATCCTGCTTTTGGTGTCCAAAACCTCATTGTCCATAGTCTCCCTCCTTTGTCCTCTGCGTTAATTATATGCTACCATATTACCCTAAATATTAAAATATATAATTGGCATTTTGATTTATCACTGTCTTTTCCCCTTGGACAGCAGCAAATAGCTGTTAATCAATACAAGTATACTGCCAAGAGTGCCGAGGAAGACAAAGGCAGTTCTTAGTGAGAAGCTGTCTCCTATAACTCCTATTAAGGGGAACAGAATTATCATAAAAAAGCTGAATACCATGCTGGCAAAAGACAATATAGTAGCCCGGTTCTCACTGGGTATCATTTTGTTTACATAGTCGCTTACCGCAACGTAAATGAGGCCTTCTGTCATCATTAGCAATATAAATAAAATATAGTGATATCGGCTTAGAGCTATACCCCATGTGCAGGCTACTGTTACCATAGGCATAAGCAGAAGTATGCCCTTCTCCTTTATCCGGCTTTCTATCCTGTGTGTCTGAGTGGCTGTAAAAGCGGCAGCCAGAGAGGATACGGCATAAATAATTCCTATTGCCGCCTCATTATAGCCGTCTCCCTTCAAGTAATTCTGCAGGTAGTAAAAGATACAGGTGGAAAAGGCCATAATTATTTCAGTAAACACTATAAGGGTACCTACTCTTGGATTTTTTACTATAACCTTGAAGCTGTCTTTAATCTGTCTTATGAATAGGTTCTCACTGTGCTCCGCCCTTTGTACCGCTCCTACGCCGGGCTCCCTGAAGGTAAAGGACTGCAGGATTGTAATACAGCCTATTAATATAGTCAAGGTAAATGCAATGCCATAGCTTCTGACGGCTAATATCCCACCGATAAGGAAGGATATGGTGCTTGCAGTCTGATAGAAAACCTCCCGGTTGCCGTTGACCCTCATGAATTGCTCCTCTTCTCCAATTTCCTTCAGAGAGTCATATATCAGTGCATCTCCTGCCCCTGACTCTAAATTGTAAGAAAGTGCGGTAAATATGAAGGACACTGCAAACATGTAGAAGTTGTTTGACATAAGCAGTATTATAACGCTTATAAGGGATGCAAATCTACCAAGTATTCTGCTTACCCTTCTTCCGAATATATCTGCTATGGCTCCTGTAGGCACCTCCATAGTAAAGGAGGTTATGTGAAATATCGTTTCCAGAAGGCCCAGTTGAGTTAAGCTCATACCCTTGCCTGCCAGATATATCATCCATATGCCGCGGGTAAAGTCCATGTTTTGAAGTAATGTATATAAATAGTTGCGAGTTACATTTCTTTTTAGTTGTATATTTTTCTCCATGATTTCTCCTCCATTCAGTTAAGCTGCTTCGTGCTGCCCTCCCAACCAAATGTGCCCATAAAAAACCCCTAAGCAGAAGCTCTACTTAGGGGTTACATCCACTAATTATATTAAGCTTTATGCTATCAGATTTACATAATCTTTAATTTTGGACACACTTTCCCCTTGGAGTCCAAAATTTGCTGTAATAGCATGGGCGTAGGCCATATATTCGATTATGCTGAATCCGATATTTGACGCCATGTTTTATCTCTCCTTTAGTTTCTATATCCATTCTATGTTATTTTGGAAAAATAATCAACGTATTTTCCTTATGCAGAATACTGCATATAGCGGCACAGATTTTATACCGTTTTCATAACCAAAGTTTTTTGCAGATATCCTAATTGTAAAAGGAGGGTTGTATTTACTGCAATACACTGCCACACTCCTTGACCTGGTATTTGTTCCGGCCTTGACCTCAATCGGAATTATCATTTCACCGTCTTGTATTACAAAATCCATTTCCGCCTTATTCTCAGATTCCCAATAATATAAATCGAAGCCATTGACTTGAAGAGCCGCTGCTACGTAATTTTCAGCAATAGCTCCTACAAAGGTGTTGTTAGCCTCAATTGTATTAAGAATATTATGCGGTGATATACCGGACTTTGATGTCAGCAATCCCGGATCACTCATATACAGCTTAAAGCTGCTAAATATTTGATATACAGAAGGAGGCATAAAGCCATGTTCAATCTTATTGCATTTTATTACGACCCCAGAGGCACAAAGCCAGTCTATTGACGCTCCAAAGATAGTAGCAGACCCACCACGTTGAACCACTTTATACTGAAACTTTTTATTATCCTTAGCAAGCTGTGCAGGTATTGAATTGAATGCAGCCATTATTTTTGTAGTCTCAGCGCTTGTAGCATACTTTGCCATATCTGCTATATAAGTGTCCAGTATCAGTCTTTGTTCACTACCTGAATCCAGTATTCTTTTATTCTTGATGTAAGCCACTACTGCTGCCGGCATTCCACCTACAATCAAATATTCCTTGTATAGCTCCAGTGCCAAATTGTGGAGTGCTTCTGATAATGGCATATTATCTTGGTATCCATTTTTTATTTCTTCCACAAGACTTTCTCTGCCAAGTGCCCACAGGTATTCTTCAAAATCAAGAGGGTAGAGTGTTGCTAAATCTACTTTACCTACCGGGAAGGAATACTTTTCTCTATTTATTGCAACTCCCAGCAAGCTTCCTGCAGCAATAATATGATATTCCGGTGCATCTTCGCAAAAATACTTAAGGGATGTCAATGCTCTTTCACATGACTGAATTTCGTCAAAAAATATTAGTGTCTCCCCTGGAATTATTTTCGCATTGTAATATAGCTCCAATCTATTAATAATCAACTCTGGTGATATATTTCTTTCGAAATCTCCAGCAATAGATAAGTTGGTCTCAAAATTTACATAAACTACATTTTTATAATTTTCCAGCCCAAACTCTTTGATTATATAAGTTTTACCAACCTGTCTGGCGCCATATAGTACCAGAGGTTTTCGTCTGGTACCTTGTTCTTTCCACTTCAATAAGTGCGATGTTATTTTCCTTCTCATCGTATCACCTCAATACCAATTATATCCATGTTATTAACTTTAAGTCAATATTTATACGTATTTTTAATACTTTTCCGCACTTAAATATATTTTTATAAGTAACCTGTGAGACAACGTACAGTCTCCTTGTCCCACCTAATCTCTATAATTGATATCCTTCAAAGAATAAGCATGCTCAAAAGCACAGACACCGCCTTGGTATAAAAATTTTATCTTCCAATAGTACAAATTAAGCTTTCAGATTGTTGAAAAACTCGTTGAGCTTGTTTTGCGTTTCTTCTATGGCTTGCAAGTATGCTTCAGACTCCTTTTTAAACTTAAGTCTGAAATACATGCTGCGGAGAAAATTCTTAATGTTTTCCTTCCAATAGTGCCTTTCGGGCAAGCTGCTTGGAACTTCTAAATTGCCGAAGCTTCTTATCCAGTTTACGATTTTCTCCTCCCTTATCACATTCCTATGGATAATATTGATGACTACAGAAGTCAGCCGCTCAGCTTCCTCATTGATATACACATAATTATAGATGCTGACCTTTTCCCTTATAACCTCCAAAATCTCAAGCAGCTGGTCCGGGCTCAATTCATTGCATAAAGCCAGCGCCCTGAGGGCATCTCCCGAATGCGCCATAGCATGTGCCCAGCCCTTGTCCTTGACATAGCCCCGCAGGTCCTTCTCCTGCCTTACAAACCTAAGCGCATCATCAAAGACTTTTTGAATCTCTTCTTTATTCAGCAGATCCTCTCCAAAATTCCTATGGTAGTATAAAATGGCACGTACAATCAGTATAGTGAAGGCTCTGTTGAATATTGAGTCATCCTCTTTTTCTCCCAGTTTGTAAAACAGATGCTTCTCGCTTAGGCAAGAAGACAGAAGCTCCTTTATCTGCTCTTTTGACAAGAGTCTTTCTGTTATCAATACAAATAAGAATTCCAATATAAGCTCATCTCTAAGTACAGGGTCCGTGGTCCCAATATTGGACATAGCCTCCATAGCCAACGGGTAGAGCTCAAGTCCCTCAGGCATCTTCCAATCCTTATCTCTCAAAGCCTGCAGCTGTTCCTTAAGCTGTTGTATACGCTCCATATTCATTCCTCCTTTTCAATACATTACCATTATATAGGATATTATTGGAAATTTATAGCCTGAGTATTAAGAAATGAACGTGATATAATATAAGTTAGATATATATGCAAGGAGGAATATTATGAAGAAGGTTAAGGCTGTAATCTATGATGCTCATAGAGATTACGATGTTTATTTGGATGTAAACTTACTGAACATGAAGATTAGGATTTATGATGAGAACTTTCCGCAAACAGGTGTAGTTTTTTATGAAGGCTCTATAGGTAAGTTCATAAAGGAAAGAGTGCCGTCGGAATACATAGTTGAGCTTCTGACAAAGCTGAGACAGCAAGACAAGGTATCCTATCGATTAAGCGGAGGAGAAAACTTTATCAAGAAAGTACAATAGCTTTTCTTTGTATAAAAAGGAGTCATCATTGGGTTGATGACTCCTTTTGTGCCATGCCTTTACTCTATCATCATTCTCATCCTTTTTTTAAGCCCGTCATAAAGAGAGCGAATTGTAAACAAGGGCCCTTTAATTGCATTTGAGAGTGTTTTAACCAAGAAGGGCAAATTACTAAACTGATCAGGGCTCTCGTTTATAAGGTAGGTCCAGGTAGATGAAGGAGCCTTTAGTCCTAGTCTTTCAATATCTATCCCTCTCTCAGTTACACTTGCTGCTTCAAAGGTACTCACAATATCCTGTTCGATATTGCCAAGCATTTCTTCAAAGGCTTCAACTGCTCTCTTATTGTATTCATATAATGGGTTTTGCCCTCCGATTACAACCAAATGTATGCTTTCACGAATATAAGATATATAGTCCAAGTAATCCGCCCAGTGCTTGTTGATATAATACAGCGTAAGCTGTATCTCTACCTGGTGCAGCAGCTTAATTCCGTACAAGTCTTGAAGCCTTGCATATTTCTCTGCGGATTTCTGAAGCAAAAGCCGGGGTATGGCCTTGCCGGCTAATAGCTCTTGTCGCCGCCTATGGATAACGCGTCTCTGCTGTTCCAATATAAACGAATATTTCCACTGCTGTGACCGAAGGTCCGAGTTATAGCCCTCCACTATCCTCTGCCCTCCTTCTATGAAACGCCTGATTTCCGGGTTGTTTTTGAGAGCTTCAGGCCTTATATTCGAAAAATCTATATGAAGAACTTTGAGTATATCATACTTCTTTAACCATTCGTCCTCCAAGCTGATAAAAAATCTGCTTTCTCCCGGATCTCCCTGACGCCCGGCCCTGCCCTTAAGCTGATTATCTACTCTTCTGCTTTCATGACGGTTAGTGCTTATAACATAAAGTCCTCCCAAGGCAGCCACCTTGTCATGCAGGCTCTCATCGACACCTCCGAGCTTTATGTCTACTCCCCTGCCCGCCATATTAGTAGATACTGTCACGGTGCCAAGCTCTCCGGCCCTTGCTATTATCTCTGCTTCCTCTGCATCATTCTTCGCATTCAAGACATTACAGCTTATTCCCTCTGCTTTTAATAATTCAGCCAGCTGCTCTGATTCTTCTACACTGCAGGTGCCTATAAGGACCGGTTGTTGTTTCCCATGGGCCTTAATAACTTCACACACAATGGCTCTATGCTTAGCAGCCTTATCTATAAAGACTTCATCCTCATGGTCCTTCCTGATGCAGGGTTTGTTAGTCGGTATTACTACAACCCTAAGATTGTAGAATTCCATAAGCTCCTTTGCCGCGGTTTCGGCTGTACCTGTCATTCCCGAAATTCCGGCATACATACTTATAAAGTGCTGTAAAGCAATAGAACCCAATATCTTGCCTTTAGAACCCGAAGGTATCCCTTCTTTAGCCTCTACTGCTGCGTGAAGATTATCAGGCCAATGCCTTTTATCTGCAATGCGCCCGGTAAATTCATCAACTATTTCAACCTTACCGTCTCTAACTATGTAATCCTTATCTCTCTTAAGCAGCACCTCGGCATACAAGGCACAATTCAGCCTGGCAAGGAGCTCTAGGTTGTGGCTGTCAAAAATGTTGCCGCAGTGCAAAGCTGCTTCTGCATTGCATAAGCCCAAATCTGTAAAGTAAACATTGGTTCCATACTCATCCACCTCATAGTCTTGACCCGGCGTCAAGCTCCTCACAAAATAGCTTAAATCCGTGTATTGCTTTACATTTTCCTCAATATTACCCGCAATTACAAGGGGAATTCTGGCCTCATCTATCAATATAGAATCAGCCTCATCGATAATGGCAAAGTTAAGCTCCCTATGCACCATTTCTTCTATATCAGTGCACAAGAAATCCCTCAAATAATCAAAGCCTGCTTCCTTAGCTGTTACATAAGTGATATCAGCCTGATAGGCCTTCCTCCGCTCCTGAATACTCATGCCTTCGATTACAAAAGCTGTGCTCATTCCAAGGAACTCATATATAGGGCCCATCAACTTGGCATCCCTGGCTGCAAGATAATCGTTGAAGGTAAGCACATGAACCCCTTTTCCTGTCAAGGCATTCAAATAAGCCGGCATTACTGCGGCCAGGGTCTTACCCTCCCCTGTTTGCATTTCTACTACATCACGCTGATGCAGTGCCACAGCTGCCATTATTTGACCATCAAAAGGGTTCATTCTTAAGACCCTCTTTGAAACCTCTCTCACTAAGGCATAGGCCTCTGTCATTATACAGTCCAAGGGAACTCCTTGCAGTGCCTTATGTTTCAGCTCCAAAGACTTTAGCTTAAGGGCCTCTGATGATAAGTCATCAAGTCTTATGCGATTTACTTCAGCAAGCATATTCTGAAGAGGCCTTATATCATATTCTATAGAACTGTTTATTTTCTTTATACATTGAGAAAGAGTTAATAGCTTGTTTTTCATAGTTATCCTCCTGCAAAATGCAATACAAATAACACCTTGTCTAAAGGTGAACTGTATAGCTTTATTTTCCCGACATTAAGAAATTGCAGAAGAACATCTTGCCATTTTAAAGATATGGTAGATAATAAGAATCATAGAACTGAATAAAAAGAGAATATAGTAGTCAATCACAAAATGATTGTTGCTTGCTAAATGAACTAAATAAATTGAAACAAGCGCTGCTGCGACTTCCCCAAATAACACCTGTGCGCTCTTAATAAAAGCTATTATTATTTTTGAGCAGCCCATTAGCGCCCTCTTGCTGCTTATCAATCTTGCATTTGAGAGAGCTGTAAAGCATAGTATAGCAATTATCATTATGAAAATGAAAACCATTTTTATGCTCCTTTAGCTTAGATATCAACATTACTCTATTTATTATATCATACTGTACTATTTTTATTTTGTCTGATTATTTTAAACAGATAAAGCCTCAATAATGTTTTTTATCTCCTCACTCATACAAAGTTATACGTAAAATATTACCATTATGGGACAAGGTACCTGTCCCCTTGTCCCATAGCTGATTTTGATGGGTGGGGTTCTTATTAAAAGTTGCGTATTCTTACCTTCTTCACAGTCTGCAGCTTGCCTTTTATGTTGATTGTAGGGAGCTTTCTTGCTACAACTTCTCCTGCCTTGCCGAAAACCTCTACATAGGAGCAGGTGTCCTGAACGTCAATAATTCCTATATCATCGGCGCTGACTCCCTCTATGCTGGTTATAGCTCCAAGTATGTCCCCCGGCCGCATTTTAGATTTCTTACCGGAATTTATGCGTATTTTGGTTATCTCCCTGTTAAGTCTTTCAGCCTTGTCAGGCTTTGCCTTAGGCTTGGATTTTATGCTTCTTTCAAAAGCCTCCTTACCCTCAGCCACTTCTTTATCTGTCGGTATATCCTTCTCCTGTATGCTGTGCTGTATATATTCTTCTATCTCATGCAGGAACCTGAGCTCTCTTTTAGTGGAAAGAGTTATGGCAGTACCTTCCTTGCCGGCACGCCCGGTTCTGCCGATTCTATGTACATAGCTTTCATTTTCCATGGGTACTTCATAGTTTATGACATGGGAAACATCATCTATATGCAAGCCTCTGGCTGCTACATCCGTAGCTATCAGGAAATGGAACTCCCCGTGTTTGAAGCCTTGTACTGTCTCCAGGCGCTTGTTTTGCTCCATGCCGCCGTGCAGTGCTGCACAGTAGAAGCCTTCCCTTTTCATTTCACTGAGCAGCTCCTGCACCTTTTCCCTGGTATTGCAGAAAAGTATGCAGCTTTCAGGCTTTTCCGTGTAGATAATAGTTTTCAGCACGCTGAACTTCCTGCTGTCCTCCACCTCATGGTACCACTGTGCAATCTTCTCCACTGTGGGGTTCTTCGCCTGCAGCTCAATTTTCTCCGGATTTATCATATATTTTCTGCAGATTTCCTCAATTTCCTGCGGCATAGTAGCTGAGAAAAGCATAGTCACTCTGTCCTTCGGCAGCAGCTTGACTATAGCCTCAACCTGGTCAATAAAGCCCATATCCAGCATTTTGTCAGCCTCATCCAATACAAGATATTTTATATCGTCCAAGATGAGGTTCTTCTTATCAATATGGTCTGAGGTTCTTCCCGGTGTTCCTACTACTACATGCACCCTTTGCTTAAGCTCCCGCTTCTGTATGTCTATAGGCTGCTTGCCAAATACTGCTGCACATCTTATTCTCTTAAACCTGCCTATATGTGAGAAGTCCTCCTTCACCTGCACCGCCAGCTCTCTGGTAGGAGTAAGAACAAGGACCTGAGGATTTTTCTGCTCCAGCTCCAATTTCTCGCAAATCGGTATGGCAAAGGCAGCTGTCTTGCCGCTTCCAGTTTGGGATTTAACTATTACGTCCCTGCCTTTAAGCACCTCCGGTATCACACTGTACTGCACCTCTGTAGGCTTCTCATATCTCAGCTTAAACAGTGACTTTAAGGTTTCCTGACTTAAGCCAAAGTCCTCAAAGCTTCTTTTATTCATAATCATTTATCTCCTATATCTATATTATGTTTGTTATTATATTACTTTCCAAACCAGACCTAATAATACCATTTTTAGTATAAGGATATCAACTTATATTCATACATTTACTATGCTTATAGACAATCCAATTCTGCAATAATAGTATTGATTCAAAAAAATTCTACAGACCGATTGACAATTATCAAATGCCGGAGTAGTATATTTCGTATACGAAATATTTCAATCCGAAATAAATTACAGAGGTGAATAACTTATGGAAGAAGCTAACAAAGGATTAGAGGTAGTAACCGCATTGAGGAATCTGATGGATACTGTAAAGCATAGAATACACCAGAATTTTAAAGGAATGCATATTACTGCACCACAGGGGATGCTGGTACGCACTTTATACCGCCATGGCAAAATGAAAATAAGTGATTTAAGTGAGAAGATGGGACTATCCAACAGTACGGTGTCCGGAATAATTGACAGACTTGAGAACCAAGGCATGATTGAGAGGAAAAGGAGCCAAGAGGATAGACGTATAGTTTATGTCGATGTTACTCCCGAATTCAAGAAGAACCTGGAGGTGCACATGAGAGAGGTTGATAAAATGCTTGAGAACATTGTTAATAGTGCCACTACAGAGGAATTGGACGATGTGTTTAAGGGTCTTCATGCCTTGCAAAGAATTTTTGATAGAAACAAAGAATAGGAGAAGATGCAAAAATGTTTAAATTAGCTAAATATTTAAAGCCCTTTTCTGCATTAATTTTAGCTGTAATTTTGCTGCTTTTTGTACAGGCAATAAGCGACCTTTCCCTGCCGGATTACATGTCTGATATAGTAAATAAAGGCATCCAACAGGGCGGTATTGTTAATGCGGTGCCAACGGCCGTAAGAGAAAGTACCATGAATAAGCTTACAATTTTCATGAGTGAAAGCGAAAAGGAAGCAATACTTGGAAGCTACATACTGATAGATAAAACAGATGCAGACTATGAAAAGAACCTTAAGGCTTATCCGATTTTGGCGGAAGAGCCGATTTATATCCTCAACGATATTGACGAAAGCCAAATAGATAATATGAACTCTGTAATGGGCAAAGCTCTTTTGGCTGTCTCAGGCATTGATAAAGCGAAGGCCGAAGCAAAGGACGGGATTATAGAATTTAACGGTACCAAGCTTCCGGCAAACACAGACTTGTTTGCTTTATTTGCGGAGCTTCCGGCAGGGCAGCGCGAAGAGATAACCGAATCCATGAATGAGCAATTTACAGCACTGGGAGATAATATGATTACTCAGGCTGCAGTCCTTCCGATTAAGGAAGAGTACAAGGCCATTGGAATAGATACGAACAAAATCCAAAGCAGCTATATAATCAAGGTGGGAGCGCTTATGCTTCTTATCTCCTTAATCGGAGCAGCCAGCACCGTTGCGGTAGGCTTCTTGTCTGCCCGTGCAGCAGCCGGACTTTCAAGGAACCTTCGCAGAGATATATTCACAAGAGTAGAAGGCTTTTCGAATACAGAGTTTGATAAATTCTCAACCGCCTCACTGATTACAAGAACCACCAATGATATAACTCAGATTCAAATGCTAATAGTTATAATGATGAGAATGGTAATCTATGCTCCGATTATGGGCGTAGGCGGTATAATAAAAGCTTTGGGCAAAAGCTATTCCATGTCATGGATAATCGCCCTTGCAGTTATTGTACTGGTAGGCTTGATACTGGTAGTATTTTCTGTTGCAATGCCAAAGTTTAAAATAATTCAGAAGCTTATTGACAGACTGAATTTAGTTACCCGTGAGAACCTTACAGGCATGATGGTAATCAGAGCCTTCAATACTCAGGAATTCGAAGAAAACCGCTTCGATAAGGCAAACCGAGAGCTTACTGATACAAACCTTTTTGTAAACCGTATAATGGTGTTTATGATGCCTGCCATGATGCTTGTAATGAATGCTGTGACACTGCTTATTGTATGGGTAGGAGCACACCAGATTGCAGAATCGGCTATGCAGGTTGGCGATATGATGGCATTTATGCAGTATGCTATGCAGATTTTGTTCTCATTCCTGATGCTTTCCATGATGTTTATCATGATTCCAAGGGCATCGGTTTCTGCCCAGCGTGTTGCTGAAGTATTGGAAACCAAGCCGACTATAACAGATCCGAAGGAGCCTATGAGCTTTGATAAAGTCAAAGGAGTCATTGAATTTAAGAATGTAAGCTTCAGATATCCCGGGGCCGAAGATGATGCCTTGAAGGATGTAAGCTTCAAAGCACTTCCGGGACAGACTACAGCCTTTATTGGTTCTACCGGTTCAGGCAAAACTACACTAATAAACCTTATCCCCCGTTTCTATGACGTGACGGAGGGCAAGGTCCTTATTGACGGAGTAGATATAAGAGAGGTCGCTCAGCATGACCTCCGGGACAAAATCGGCTATGTACCTCAAAAGGGAGCATTGTTCAGCGGCACTATAGAGTCCAACTTAAGGCTGGCCGATGAAAATGCTGCAAAGGCTGAAATAAACGAAGCCGCAGAGATAGCTCAAGCTCTGGAATTTATCAACGAAAAGCCGGAGGGCTTTGAATCAGAGATTTCACAAGGCGGTTCCAATGTATCAGGCGGTCAGAAGCAGAGATTGTCAATTGCCCGCGCTTTGGTGAAGAAGCCGGAAATCTACATTTTTGATGACAGCTTCTCAGCTCTTGACTTTAAGACCGATGCAGCTCTTAGAAAAGCCCTCAAGACTCATACTGAGGAAAGTACTGTATTAATAGTAGCACAACGTATATCAACAATTATGAATGCTGAGCAGATAATAGTTCTTGAGGATGGAAGGGTCGTAGGCATAGGCACCCACAAAGAGCTTATGGAAGGCTGCGAGACCTATCAAGAAATCGCTTTATCACAGCTCTCAAAGGAGGAATTAGCATGAGTGAAGGTAATATGAGAGCTAACAGCCAACGCCAGATGGGACCTCGACACCGCGGACCTATGGGAGGCCCTCCGGGAGGGGGAATGATGCACGGTGGAGAGAAAGCCCGCAACTTTAAAGGTACAATGAAAAAGCTTATAAAGCATTTGAGCGTATATAAGCTGCAAATAATCATAGTATTTATATTTGCAGCTGCCAGTGCCTTATTCTCAATAGCAGGCCCCAAAATACTGGGTAAAGCTACAACAAATCTTTTCGAAGGCTTAATGGGTAAGCTTACAGGCACCGGTACAGGTATTGATTTTGAGTACATCGGAGGCATATTGCTTACCCTGGCCGGCTTATACCTGCTAAGTTCATTGTTCAGCTATATACAAGGCTTCATCATGTCCGGTGTATCTATGAAAATAAGCTATGGCTTCAGAAAGGATATATCAGAGAAAATAAATCGTATGCCTCTTAAATACTTTGACGGCACAAACCATGGAGAAGTGCTGTCACGTATTACCAATGATGTGGATACTTTGAGCCAGACTCTAAATCAGAGCCTTACTCAGATAATCACATCATTTACAACAGTAATCGGCGTACTGGTAATGATGCTGAGCATAAGCTGGTCTATGACCTTGGTTACACTTTTCATCCTTCCGGTATCAATGATGCTTATTATGTTCGTGGTAAAGCGCTCCCAGAAGTATTTCAAACAGCAGCAGGATTTGCTGGGAAATCTGAACGGTCATATAGAAGAGATGTATGGAGGCCACATTGTAGTAAAAGCCTTTAATGGCGAAGAGAAAAGCATTGAGAAGTTTGAAGGTCTGAATAGCAAGCTTTACGGAGTGGCTTGGAAATCTCAGTTTCTGTCAGGTATGATGATGCCTATCATGAGCTTTGTAGGGAATATAGGCTATGTTGGAGTAAGCGTTTTGGGCGGCTGGCTGGCTATAAAAAGAACTATAGAGGTAGGAGACATTCAAGCCTTCATACAATATGTACGCCAATTTACTCAGCCTATAGCTCAGCTTGCCAATGTATCCAACGTACTACAGCAAACTGCCGCATCAGCGGAACGTGTTTTTGAGTTCCTGGCAGAGGAGGAAGAGGTGCCTGAAGCTGCAAATCCCGTTAAGCTTGATGAAGTACAAGGAAGTGTTGAGTTTAAGAAGGTTCACTTTGGGTATAACTCTGATAAAATAATCATAAATGATTTCTCTGCACATATTAAGCCCGGTCAAAGGGTCGCAATCGTCGGGCCGACGGGAGCAGGAAAAACTACTGTGGTTAAGCTTCTGATGCGCTTCTATGATGTAAATGAAGGCGCAATCCTGGTGGATGGTCATGATATAAAAGATTTTAGCCGAAGTGACCTGCGTTCTATGTTTGGAATGGTTCTTCAGGACACCTGGCTCTACAACGACAGTATAATGAACAACATCCGCTACGGACGGTTGAATGCAACTGATGAAGAGGTCAAGGCTGCTGCAAGGGCAGCTCACGTAGACAGCTTCGTGCATACACTGCCTGACGGCTATAATATGGTGCTGAACGAAGAAGCATCCAATGTGTCCCAAGGCCAGAAGCAGCTTATTACTATTGCCAGAGCCATCCTTGCAGATCCGAAGATTTTGATACTGGATGAAGCAACAAGCTCTGTGGATACTCGTACTGAGCTGCAAATCCAAAAAGCTATGAATAACCTGATGAAAAACCGTACCAGCTTTATAATAGCCCACAGATTATCAACAATTCGAGATGCTGACTTGATACTGGTAATGAATAACGGAGATATAGTCGAGCAGGGAAATCACAAGGAACTGCTTGCAAAAGGCGGCTTCTATGCTGCACTTTACAACAGTCAGTTCGAAGGCTCGCAAGCTGTATAGCTGATAACCAATAAAGCCCGCCATCTTGTCTTTATGACATGAACGGCGGGCTTTTCTTTTTGCCTAAAAAGTATATATTGACATAATATCTAATTTGTATTATCATCAATGTAAGTTAGCACTAACATTCGTAAAAGCGCTTTTTTTATGAACAGAAAGGGGAAATTAGTTTGCTCACATTTATTACAAAGCTCATAACAAGAAATCCGATTAAGATTATTTCAATCACCCTAATCGTAGTATTAGTCTTAGCAGCAGGCGTTCGAAACGTCAGCATGGCAACAGGCAATGAGACCTTGATAAGAGCAGATACCAAAATTTATCAGGATAACATAGCCCTTGAATCAGAGTTTGGCGGAGAGTCCATTATGGTCTTGTTTGAAGGAGAAGCTTCAGCCAGCCTTCTCACAGCAGAAAACCTTAAAAATCTGAAGGAGCTGCAAGACTCCATAAAGCACTATGATGAGATTTATTCCATCCTTAGTCCTGTTACCGTAGTGAATCAAATTTCAGAAAAGCAATATGAAAAATATAAGGACGGAATAACTGAGGTTTCCGAAGGATTAAGCACCATGGGTTCTAAGCTTCAGGATATAAGCGACAATTTGTCTGAGAGTGCAGCTGCACAGCCGGCACTGCCGGATTTAGATACAAAGCTGGAGGAGTTGAACGCCGGCCTTGCAAAGATGATGCAAGGCCAAGAGAAGCTGAAGGAAGGAACAACCACGCTGGTAAATGGGTACTCAAGCTTCGGTGAACAGCTGAAGGGCGCTGCAATGAACCTGCAGACTCTAAGCACCAATCTCCAAAGCTCCCCGGAGCTGGGATTGGAAACGCAGCAGCAATTGAAGCAGCTGGAGCAAATGAGTTCTCAGCTTATGCAGGCTTCAGAGAAAATGACTGCAATATCAAAGAATAGTGCTGCCCTTCCCACTGTACCCGAGAATACCATTATTGGTCTTGCCGGCATCAAAAACGGACTCAGCCAGCAGTTGGGCAGTGTTGATTCTATGATGAATTCTCAATTAAGCAAGCTGGATAATCTGAAATCTCTTTCCGGTGGTCTTTCTGAGCTAGGCAGCAGCCTGCTGACTATCAGTGACAATCTGAGCACTATGGTCTCCTATTCTGATGCTTTGACTCCTTCTATCCCAAGCAGTCAGAAAACACTGGACAAAATGATATATGATGATAACGGCGATTTGAGAAGTATTTTTGAAGAACTAATCCTTGATGACAAATATATGCTTTTCATTGTCAGGCTGAACGGGAATGTGTCTGATGGGGCAAAAAGTGAAATTGTGACAGCAATAAAGGATTTCATAAATAAAAACCCCATGGAGTCTGTGGACGTTATAGTCTCAGGAAAACCTGTCCTTGACAATGCAATACGAACCTCCATGAAAAACAGCATGCAGAAAATGATGGGACTGTCTGTAGTATTCATGATAATCGTACTGCTTTTAACCTTCAGAGTAAAATGGAGTCTGCTGCCCCTCCTTACTATTATCATAGCTGTAGTTGGTACGGTGGGACTTATGGGATGGCTGAAAATACCCGTTACAATGGTCTCCATGGCAGTATTCCCCATACTGATAGGTTTAGGCATCGATTATGCAATACAGTTCCAAAGCAGGTACTCTGAAGAGATGGAGGTAGAAGAAGATATATGATTAGAAATATTACAGAGAAACAAAGTATAAAAAGTGCAGCAGCTGCAATAACCAAAATGGCACCTGCAATCCTGACTGCCTTGGTGGCTACAGGTCTTGGCTTTCTTGCCCTATATACATCACCAGTACCGATGATTCAGGATTTTGGCAAGATGCTGACTATAGGTATGGTTGTAAGCTTCTTTATAGGATTGCTTTTCGCTATTCCTATTTTATATACCAGGGACCGCTTCTTCTCTGTTAAAAAATCTCAGAGCAAGAAAAAAATCAACAGTAAATCAACCTTCGAAGCATTTTTATACAAGCTTGTAAAAAAGATTGTTAAGCTTAAATGGCTTATAATACTGCTGGCTTTCATTACAGCCGGAGCGGGCATATGGGCCGATATGCAAATCGGAGTGGAAACTGACGTAGAAACCTTCATGCCTCAAGATACACAAGAGCTAAAGGATATTCATAGACTCAGGGATATTGTCGGAACTACGGATCAAGTCTCCATCCTGTATTCTGCAGAGAATGTTATAAGCGAGGAAGGCCTTCAGTGGATTGACAGCATTACTCAAGTCCTGCCTGAGGAATTTCCGGAGGTGGTTGTGGAAAGCAAATCAATCACAACCGTTGTAAGACAAGCAAATAATAATCAAGCGCCGACTGCAGCTGATGTTGAAGAATTTATTGCTGATATGCCAAGCAGCCAGCTAAAGCTTTTGCTAAAGGAGGATATGTCAAAAGGTGTTATCACTGTAGGAATAAAACATCTGGAGGCTGGTGATTTGAAAAGCTTTATAGACAGCCTGAATACTTATGTTGCGGAGAACACTCCTTCATATTTTGATATCACCATTACCGGCAAGTCTGTGCTGGATGTGGAAATGATGTCTGCCTTAACTTCAGGACGATATAAAATGACAATATTGGGCATGATAGCAGTATTCCTGGGACTGCTGCTTATTTACAGACATCCTGTAAAAGCCTTCGTTCCTATTCTTCCTATTATACTTATTGTAGGTTGGTCCGGAGCTGCAATGTACCTGCTTGATATGCAGTATACTCCCCTGACTTCAACCTTAGGAGCATTGATTATAGGTATTGGAACGGAGTTCACCATATTGGTGATGGAGAGATTTTTTGAAGAACGGAAGCTCGCATCTTCAAGCACCGAAGCTGTGGCAACAGCCATCAGCAAGATAGGCAAAGCCATATTTGCTTCAGCCTTCACTACTATAGGCGGATTTAGTGCCCTTACGATATCGGACTTTAAAATCTTAAGTAATTTTGGTATGATGACATTAATAAATATCTCTTTCGCTTTATTGAGCACAGTACTAGTTATGCCAGCCATACTTGTATTGACGGATAGATTTGTAAAAATTAAAAGGGATGAGCAGGAAGAGTTAGAAGTTAATGCGGGGTGATAATCCTTGAGAGATAAAACTGAACAAATCCTAGAGGCTGCAATTAAGGTTTTTGTGCAAAAGGGCTTCCTGCAGGCTACAACACAGGAAATAGCAAGAGAAGCAGATGTAGCTGAGGTGACCTTATACCGCAAGTTTAAAACCAAGCAGAACCTTTTTGAGTTCGTTGTGACGAGAGCCTTGGAAGACAAGTTTAAGCTTAAGCTTCAGAAGCTTGCAGAAGCAGAGGATACTGAGGTTTTCTTCAGAAGCATCCTTATTGACAGACTGTCTATGATTTCGAGAAATGAAACCTTGGTTAAGCTGTTAATATCAGAAAGTATTATGGGAAACCTGCCGGAACAGATGGATTTTACAAAGCTTATATTTACCAGCTTGAAGGATGCGGTTCAAATACATTTTGACCGTCTGAATCAAAGAGTAGATGCTGAGTTTTTTGCGAAGCAATTGGGAAGCATTCTTCTTGGCTATGCAATCCTTCCTATTGAGAAGCCCTTCTATAAGCTGGATTCTGCACAGCAGGAAGAGCTGATAAACAAATATGTAAGCGGCTTAAAGGCAAATTTATAGGAGGGATTTATCCCTCCTTTTGATTTTTTAAACCCATATCAGATAATGTATTTATGGGGCATATTGTGCACCATGTTCTTGGCGCATAAAACCAGCCCAGTATCAAGCCTATGACTGTTGTAGTAAACATCATGGAGTACACTCTGAAGGAAAGATGCACCGCCCAGTCCGGTATGTTTGGTACATTTATAAGCTGCGGTATATCCCATGGAAGCTGGAAGGCTATAAGGAATCTTACATGGTCCATAGCTTCGATTCTTCCTCTGAATACCATAATTGTAGACATCATTAAAATGAAAAGATTTGCTCCGAAGTACGCCAGGAAAAATGTCTTGGCATCAACCTTCGCCAGCCACTCAGGTGTGCGCCTGCCTTTGGATTTTCTCCCCCTGTAAACTGCTGACAGGAGACTTGCTCTAGGACAATACTTCTGACACCATGTTTTTTTCTTGTCCCTTATGAGCAGCACAAAAGGCAGTATCATGCAAATAAAGCCAAGCCATGCGAAAGTGATGTTGAATATGCCTAAGGCAAAGAATAGTATTGTGAAAATGTAAAGATATTTGGTCCAATTGATTTTCATATATTGTTCCTTTCGTTTCTATTGTGCAGCTACCCCCATAGGGTAGTATAAAACATTATAATAAAGTTCTCTGCACATGTCAACGAGATTTACAGCAGCTGATAATCAATGAAACCATTTACATGCTTCAAATTAGTTTATACGCTATTTATTATATCTCGCAATAATAGCCAAATGCTCTGCCGATACTTCCGGGCAGACTTCTAAAATGCTGTCAATTACAAAGTCTATGTTTGTATCATCTAAAGGTTTTGCCTTGATTTCATCCTCAATGGAAGTTTCTTCTTCATTTAATGAGCTGTAAATCTTATTCACTGTCTCATTTTGCATGACATCCTTACTCTCTATACAATGCTCTGAAAAATATAATACTCCGTCTTTCACTACAAATTGTCCATAGGTATATTCCTTTTTGCATGCTTCATTCTCAGCCTTATTATTGCACTCATACTTCAGATGTTCTACATGCTTCAGGTCAAGAACATAATTGTAATCCTTACGTGTCAAAATACATCTTTCACCCAGCTCAAGCAATCTTTGCTTTTCGTGCTCAGATAAATCCTGACCCAACTCAACAATAAACTGTTTCATTGATATTGTTTTTTTCATGTTGTAATTTTTTCTCATCATCATATTAATTTTCTCCTCAATGTTATTTAATATTGTTATATAGTTTTACATGATAAAAGCCACCCTTTCACATGGTGGCAGACAGTTACTATGAATTTGCGCTACGGCTGCTATTCATTTTTATGTTATATGGCTAATTATTAAATCAGCATCCTTATAGTATTAGTATACCACATTTAAAAAATTTTAGTTAATAACCGATTTTTTATAAAGAAAAGTATCAGATATTCATAAAATATTGACAATAAAGCCATATTATAATATTATAAAATGAAACAAAGTGAATTAGCGGCAATGATGAGAAGAGTAGATAAGTTGGTCTTTGACAGAGAGCTCCGGCAGCTGAAAAGGAGTAAAGAGCATTTATTGAACCAAGCCTCTGAGCCTCATACCGATCCTTCTCCGGAGGAGAGGCTATGACAGGAGCTCCTGTTACAGAGCTAGGGTATAAGCATCGGCAAAGCATGTCGTACCCGAAAAGGTCAATGTGGCAACATATTGGCGAACTGGGGTGGCACCACGAAGATTGTAACTCTCGTCCCCAAGACATAAAAGTCTTGGGGGTGGGAGTTTTTTTATTGCGTTGATGGGTGGGGTTCTTATCTAGAATTTTAAAAATTGGAGGTTATATATATGAGTGAAATTGATATTAACAAGCTGGAAAACATGGACTCAAATTTTATACAGAAAATTGTAGGCCAAGATATCGAAGAAGGGGCCTTCTCAAGAAGCATCTGTACACGCTTCCCGCCCGAACCTAACGGTTATTTGCATATTGGCAGCGCTTATGCTATCAACATAAGCCATACCATAGCAAAGAAATATGACGGCATTTTCAATCTTCGCTTTGATGATACCAACCCCCTGAAGGAAGATATTGAATTTGTCAATTCCATTATCGATGATATGAAGTGGATGGGCTATGACCCCGGAGACAGGATATTCTATGGCTCTGACTACTCGGATCAGATTTATGATTATGCTGTACAGCTTATCAGGAAGGGTTTGGCATATGTGGATGATTTGTCTCCGGAGCAAATGCGGGAATACCGCGGTACACTGACTGAGCCGGGTAAAGACAGCCCCTACAGAAATCGTTCAATAGAAGAGAATCTGGATCTTTTCGAGAGGATGAAAAACG
The DNA here is from genome assembly GCA_029238945.1 of Clostridia bacterium. Taxonomy (GTDB): domain Bacteria; phylum Bacillota; class Clostridia; order Lutisporales; family Lutisporaceae; genus GWB2-37-7. The sequence goes on along the minus strand of JAQZBM010000002.1, from coordinate 23,510 downwards.
GTGAATTCCCATCAGGGGCAAAGATTTTAAGGGCAAAAATCGATATGTCCTCTCCAAACATGAACATGAGAGATCCTGCCATATATAGGATTCAGCATGCCCATCACTACAGAACCGGCGACAAGTGGTGTGTTTATCCAATGTATGATTACGCTCACCCCTTGCAGGATGCCATTGAAGGAATAACACATTCACTTTGCTCTATTGAATTTAGAGACCACAGGCCTCTATACGAGTGGGTGTTGAATTCTCTGGACTTTGTTGAGCCGCCGAAGCAAAGGGAGTTTGGCAGATTAAACCTTACGGGAGTTATAACAAGCAAGAGATATCTGCGTGAGCTGGTATTCGGTAAATACGTGGACGGCTGGGATGACCCCAGAATGGTTACTATACAAGGGCTAAGAAGAAGAGGCTTCACTCCGGAAAGCATAAAGCGCTTCCTTGACGAAATCGGGGTGGCAAAGGCTGAAAGCACTGTAGACATATCCATGCTGGAGCACTGCCTGCGTGAAGACCTGAAGCCGAAGGTAATATCCCCCATGGCTGTTATAAGGCCGCTTAAGGTAGTTATAACAAACTATCCTGAAGATACAGTGGAAATGCTTACTATTGCCAATAACTCAGAGAATGAAGCCTTAGGAAGCAGAGAGGTTCCTTTCTCCAAGGTGGTCTACATTGAGCAGGACGACTTCATGGAGAACCCCGTAAAGGGCTACAACAGACTGGCTCCCGGTGTCGAAGTGAGGCTTAAGGGCGCATACTTCATCAAGTGTGAAGAGGTTGTAAAGAACGCTGGGGGAGAAATTATAGAGCTTAAATGTACCTATGACCCGGCTACCAAGAGCGGCTCCGGCTTTGAAGGGCGTAAGGTGAAAGGTACTATCCACTGGGTCTCCGCAGCCCATGCCGTACCTGCGGAAGTACATCTCTATGATAAGCTGCTTTTGGATGACAGCCTGCTTAAGGATGAGACAAAGACCTGGGAGGAAAAGCTGAACCCTGATTCAAAAATTGTAGTTACAGGTTGTGTGGTTGAGCCAATTCTTAGGGATGCACCTATTGAGAGCAAATATCAGTTCATAAGACAGGGATATTTCTGTGTAGACAAGAAGTATACTACAGCTGACCATTTGGTGTTCAACAGAATAGTACCTCTTAAGGATTCCTGGAAAAAGAGATAACTGAATTAAAAGCCTTAGAGCATATCATGATGAAAGGCTCTAAGGCTTTTTCTATGTTTATTATTAATCCTTCACGTTATATTGCTCCAGTTTGTCCAAGCTTTTCATTATTTCCTCTATTTGAGCTTCACTAAGTGCAAGCTTGGTTTTATCACCTACAGTTGTTTCAGCCTCCATTGAAAGCTGCAGGTCTTCCAGTACATCTATCAGTCTTTTTGCATCAGAATATGTTATATCTTTATTATTTATAAACTGATTCGGAAGGACTTCTCTTAATATTGAACGCAGTCTCCAAATTATATATTTTTCATCTTTACTTATTCTGTTAACCGGTATTATCATGCCGCTGACATATCCTATTTGATGGCTTGCTCCCATTAACTTACTATATATACCGGCAATTTCGTTTTCCGACATATTTGTTTGCTGCTTTTCCTTATCCTGAATTTCGGGTGACTTTAAAGAATCCTTTAACATTACCATATCCAATCTGACCTTATTATATGACTCTACGTTATTGTTATATATGGTACGATAGTTTTTCCATATGACCGTGGCTTGAAAGACTACTGCAATAACTAAAACAAGTATTATAGCTTTATGCAACGCTCTTTTCATGTGCAACTCCCCTTATAACTAATTTGCAGATGTACGGAAATGGTTATATAAAGATATCATATATCAATAAGACATATTTATCAACATACTTCAGGCAGTCACCATATAAGGACTAAAATATTCTCCTTAAGGATTTCTTTTAGTACACTATTTACCTATCCAGCTTACTATATATTCAACATCCTCCGTTGCGGGATAAAAGCCTTGGGGTCTTACCTCCCAGTTGCCTTGAATTTCTGATTCTAAAGCTGCTGTTTCAAAGTGGCACATAGCTATTCCCATATCAATTTTCTGTATGTTGAAGCCAAATGCACTGCTATATCCCTTTGCAGCCTTCAGATAGAAATGATATGTACTTCCGTCTCTCAATATTCTCCAGGGCTGCTTATTGGAGGCTGAAGGAGCCAATCTTAACAGCTCCAAAGCCTGCTCATATCTTCCCGCTTCCGACCGCTTCAACGGTTTATCAAAGCCTTGGTTAAAGAACAGTTCACTCCAAGGCTTCCTTCTATCTGAGCCCACACCTGCTCTCATAAGGGACTCCACTATGCTCCTGCGGCTTCCCCCGTAGCCGACGGGAGTTACTATAGGTATCAGCTCATTTTCTGAAGGATTGACCAGCTTAGCAAACTCGCTTTTTTTGAAGGTTCCACCAAGCCAGCAGGTTCCGAGCCCCAAAGACGTTGCAAACAATACAAGCCTTTCCAGGCAATAGCCCAGCTGTTCCTCGCTGTGCTCCCCCTTTTCCATCACCCCGGCTATGTATGCTCTTGCTCCTTTAATTACACCATAAGTGCCAAGCTTACCTCCCGCCTTCGCCGCAATGTCAGCATCGTCTATCAATTCCAAACGTATCTTTGAAGTAAAGGGACCTTTTATGTCCTTTGCATAGCTTGTAAGCTTTGTTTTAATTTCCTCTGATAAGGCTTCTGAAGTATATGTTCTAACAGAGTGTCTGCTTTTTATCACATCCGCAGCAGGCACATCAAAATGCATGTTTTTCTTAATCATAAACAACCTCCTATGCGTTCTTTATGCAATGCTATATTCATTGTAACTTTATTATACTCTAAATGTATATTTCTACATATTGTTTTTACTTGCTTCATACTTTACCACAAAGGAATACCGTTGCATATTTATTATAATATATGTATAATTATACTTATAGAGAATGTTATTATACAAAGGAGGGAACGAGATGGGATTTCTTAACACTATAGAAGTTGCTGACTATCTGTTATTAAAGGGAATGAACCTTAGAGATGTCCATGGGCTTGTAAAAAGCATAACTATGTACTGCAAAAAAAGAAACAAGACCATCAAGGATTTGAACCTGCAAGAACTTACTCAACTCAGCAGCTTCTTTGATGAAAGCATATATGAATACATTGAATATGATAAAAAGTCAGAAAGAAACTAGAAATAGGATAGAATCAAAACAATAATATATATAAAAGTTGGCATAATATGTATTGTCAATGCATAGAACATTTTTTTATAAATTTAAGTCTTACCACTATAGAATACTAGAAGGGAAGCTATTTATGCGTGGATTAATGATATTTGTTTTTATATGTTTATATGCCGCACTTATCTTTTTCGGATTAGGACCGGTATTATTTGCAGACGGCAGTATACAGGAGAGGCTTATTACTCTGGCTATTGTCGCTTCGCTTTTTGTTTTGCTTACACTTCTGCTTCGCCGTCTGCTGAGGCGTACATGATTTCTTTATTTGCTGCTATTGTCTTCCTGAAAAAAATCAATCAGATATTGCCGGAATTGCTGAGCTGCCTTTGAAAGGTAATGTCCCTCGAGATACGATAAGCTAATGGTTCTCTCGCACACCGGCTTATTTATGCGCAGAAGCTTGGGAAGCACTCCCTGATAATTCTTCTCTACAGTAGAGGACACGAAAGTGACACCCAAGCCTGCTTTAACAAGATTAATAGAGGAAATCGCCACATCTCCTTCAAAAACGATATTTGGAGTAAAACCTGCCTGACTGCAGAGCTCATCAGTGATGTCTCTAAAGCCGTAGCCCTGCTTCGTACTTATAAAGGGCTCATTTACGGCTTCAATCAAGTCTATGCTTTCCCTGTCTGCAAATCTGTGTTTTTGGGGTACTGCCAGAAATATCTCGTCACTATATAAAGGCTGACACACTATTCCTTGTCCCTCAACGGGCGGCGATGATATGCAAAAGTCAATCATATGATTTTCCAGCTGATGCTTCATGTCTAAGGTGGAAGGCATAGTTTGTTTAAAGCTTACATTTGGATACTCCTTCAAGAAGCCTTCCAGAATCCTTGGAAGCAAAGCTATACTAGTCCATGCCAACAAAATCCTGCCTTGCTCCAAGCCTGACATATCAGCCAATTCCTTCTTACCATCCTCCAGTTCGTTGAATACTTTATCGACTCTTTTCAAAAAAGCCCTGCCAAAGGAATTTATGCGAATATTCCTGCCCTGCCTGTCAAACAGCATTACTCCCAGTTCCTCTTCCAATCTGCTGATTACCTTGCTCAAAGAGGGCTGAGACACATGCAGTTCTTCCGCAGCATGTGTCATATGCTCATGCCTGGCAACTGCTTGAAAATACTTCAATTGCAATATCTCCATAATATATCTCCTTCAATATATAAAATTCATAACCTACAAGCTATATACTTATTATTTATTATATATTTGAAATTATTAATCTACAATAGTAAAATAGATGATGATTATGTTAATTGAGAAAGAAGGTACTGTATTGTCTAGATTCAATCTTAAAGCTAAGACTGATCATATTTCTAAAAGTATGTGGAAGAAAATTGCCTCAATTACATTGCCTGCTTTTCTCGAGCTAGTGCTGTCTACCTTATTTGGAATGGTAGATATGATGATGGTCGGACAGTTGAGCTCTGCAGCTATTGCATCTGTAGGATTGACTAATCAACCCTTTATGCTTTTACTGGCTGTGTTCGCAGCTGTTAACGTAGGTACAACTACTCTGGTAGCATGGAATGTAGGCGCCGGCAATGTGGAGAAAGCCAGCTCCATCACTCGACAGGCATTAATAATAAATGCTGCATTAGGTATTGTAATGAGTATTTTAGGTGTGGTCTTATCCCGCAATATCGTATTATTTATGGGGGCAAATTCCGAAACTCTTGAATATGCAACAAGCTACTTTCAAATTGTTGCGGCAGGTCTGGTGTTTCAAGCAGTCACCATGGCAATTACCGCTTCCCTGCGTGGGGTAGGCGAGACAAAAATATCTATGTTTTATAATATCGGCAGCAATCTGCTCAATGTTTTCGGCAACTATGTACTTATTTACGGGAAGTTTGGCTTCCCCGAAATGGGAGTAACCGGAGCTGCAACTTCTACAACTATAGCCAGACTATTAGCGTGTCTGGCAGGGTTATATGTAATAAGCCTTTCGAATAAGTCTAAAATACATGTTCCAATCAAGGCAAGCTATAAGCTGAACCTTGAAATTATTAAGAAGATGTTCTCCATAGGCTTACCGGCGGCATTGGAACAGCTTATCATTCAAAGCGGCTTAATGATGTTTGCACGTACAGTATCCAGTCTGGGTACTGCAGGCTTTGCCGCTCATCAGATAGGACTTAATATCAGCGGCTTAACCTTTGCTCCCAGTATGGCCTTCGGTGTAGCTGCTACCACCTTGGTGGGACAGAGTCTTGGAGCCAATGATACCAAAAAAGCAAAAGAGTACGCCGATATCATTCACCATATCTCAGTATTAGTTGCATGTTTTATCGGCTTATTATATTTCCTTTTTGCCTATCCGATGGCGCGTTTGTACACAAATGACTTAACTGTAGCTGCTATGGCCGTCCTGGTACTGAGAATAGTAGCATTCGCACAGCCGGGACAATCTACGCAGCTTAGTCTGGCCGGTGCTTTAAGAGGTGCGGGCGACACTATGTATCCTCTCTATGCCTCAGCCTTCGGCATATGGATTTTCCGTGTAGCTATAGCCTATGTCTTTGTCAGTGTGCTTCATTGGGGACTGGTTGGTGCATGGGTTGCCTTAGTAATGGATCAGTATGCAAGAGCAGCAATAATATATTTCCGCTACCACTCAGGTAAATGGAAATATATAAAGGCAAAAGCTGAAACTGTTGAGGAAGTTGAACTTTGCTTATAAAAAAGGCTTCTATTGAGGCACTTTAACGACTAATGAAGCCTTTTTTGTTTTTTTGCATATTCTGATAAATTTCATATATTTTTGCCTGAATGTCTTATTGTAAATAATCTCATTAAGTGATTAAATATAAATGATTGTACGTAAAATATAGTTGTCTTAATTACAATACATAGGAATGAAGGGATATAAATGGAAGAGAAAAGATTTTCGGTAAAGGAATATGCTATCAATGTTTTAAACTTCATGGCTCAGGGTCTTTTTGCCTCTCTCATAATCGGACTGATTTTAAAACAGATTGGAGAGAAGGCCGGTATACCTATACTTCTTACACTTGGTACGGCGGCACAGCTTTTTATGGGTCCTGCAATAGGAGCTTCTGTGGCATTCGGCGTCAAAGCTCCTTCCTTAGCGGTATTTTCATCAATCATTACAGGAGCTCTTGGGGCTCAGACACTTTCCATGACAAGTGCAGGCACCTACACTCTTAAAATCGGTGAGCCTGCCGGTGCATTAGTTGCTGCACTGATTGGAGCAGAAGCCGGCAAGCTGATAAAAGGGAAGACAAAGCTTGATATAATTCTAGTTCCTGCGACAACCATAATAGTAGGCGGAGTTACAAGCATCTTCATCAGTCCCGTTATTTCCTCCTTTATGTCAGGCTTAGGGCAGATGATAAATTATGCTACCGAGCTTCAGCCTATACCTATGGGCATCATAGTATCCACAGCTATGGGAATGATACTGACAGCTCCCATCAGCAGTGCAGCCATCGCTATATCCCTGAAGCTGGACGGTTTGGCCGCAGGGGCAGCAGCAGTCGGCTGCAGCGCACAGATGATTGGCTTTGCAGTAGCAAGCTACAGAGAAAACAAGCTTGGAGGACTTATCGCTCAGGGACTTGGAACCTCAATGCTTCAAGTGCCTAATATCGTCAGAAATCCTCTTATCTGGATACCACCCACTTTAGCAAGCGCAATATTAGGACCTATTGCCTCTACGATTTTCAAGATGAAAAATACTCCCGTAGGTGCAGGAATGGGAACCAGCGGTCTGGTAGGTCAATTTGCTACCATAGATGCAATGGGTATGGGCTCACTGCCCTCCATAATAATATTGCATTTCATCGCACCTGCAATCTTAACACTTATGATCGCAGAGTATATGCGTAAGAAGGGTTGGATTAAGTTTGGAGACATGAAGCTGGACCTGTAAGGCCGCTTCAAAGACAAAACAGCGTCAGATCTGCAGGTCTGACGCTGTTTTATGTTATTCTCTTGATACCCTCAACAAACTCATTTTTACCGCCCTGAGCAGGATGCCTTACCTTATGGCAGCTGATATTCAGCTTGTTTAGAGTCTGCTCAGCCTTTCCGCCTACTGCTACCACAGTTTTTATGTCAAACATCTCCAGCATCTTCAGCAGGGGCTTCTCACCTATCAGCAGCTCCTTTTGAAGGGGCGTCCTGTTGCTTTCCATATCATCCTTTTTGTGAGGGTGAAAGGGAAATGCATTCCAGCCTACAGCAGTAACATCATATTTAAGAAGAGTCTCCCAAATGATAGTTGCAGTAGCCTCCTTCAATAGCTTTTCCTTCTCTGCTGCAAGCCTGTAGCCCGCCTCCCTGCCAAATAGCTCAAGTCCGGGCATATTGTTCATCAGCAGATGCTCACTGGTAAAAGGTACTCCCGTAAGGCGGCAGCCCCTATAGCCCGGTGCTTCTCCCACCAGCATTATGCCAGGCTTAAGCTTATACATATGCTTCAAATATATAAAAAGATTCTGTCTTCTTGCTTCATTTTCTTCGGTCTCATAGGAATACTGATTGTAGACATTTGGTGTTACCTCAGTCTCTGCCAGCTCCTCTATAAAGCTCTTCAGTTTCTTTTCCATCATTTATAAATTATAAAACTCCTCAAAGCTATTAGTTACATAGGTATGATCCAACACCCCTCCAAGCTCTCTTACAGAGTGCATGGCCAGTATCGGAGTGCCCATGTCCACACTTCTCATTTGAAGATGTGAAGAGGATATAGGGCCTATAGTGCTTCCTCCTACTTCATCTGAACGATTAACGAAGTACTGCACCGGCACCTCTGCCTTTTTGCATACTCCTGCATATACCGCCGCTGAGTTGCTGTCTGTAGTATATCTCATGTTTGCGCTCAGCTTTATGACCGGTCCCTTATTTATAAGAGGTCTGCTTTGAGGATCATGCTTCTCCCCTACGTTTGGATGAACTGCATGAGCCAAATCTGCAGATATTAAGAAGGACCTTGCAATTGCTCTGAAGAAGCTCTCCCTGTTTCCGCCCATGCTTAGCACTATTCTCTCAAGTATATTTGAAAGAAGCGGCGAGTCGGCGCCTTGCTTTGAAGTACTTCCTACCTCCTCATTGTCGAAGCAGACCATGACATTGGTGCCCTCTTTTGCAGATGCTCTTGTGATTGCAGTTAAACCTGCATGTACCATGGCTAAATCGTCCAGTCTGGGTGAAGATATGAATTCATCCTTCAAGCCCATAATAGTGCCTTTTTCAAACTCATATAGGAAAAGGTCAAAATCAAGTATATCCGAAGGCTCTACAGAAATTTCCTCTGCTATAGCATTTAGAAGGTAATTACCCTTCTCCAGCTTCTCATTTATTACAGCCATAAGAGGCAGCATATCCTTTTGCTTATTGAGCTCCACACCGGCATTTACATTTCTGTTCATATGTATAGCTAGGTTTGGAATTATCAATATCGGTTTTCTTATATTCACCAGCTTTGTAACCGGATTTAGCAAATCACTGCCCTTTAAAGTTACTCTTCCGGCTACGGATAAAGGCCTGTCCAGCCATGTGTTTAGTATCGGTCCTCCGTAGGTTTCTGTGTCCAGCTTTATATAGTGGTTCTCAACAGCCATTTCAGCCGCAGGCTTTACCCTGAAGCACGGGGAATCCGTATGCGCTCCGATAACCTTGAAGCCATGCTCCTCTATGGCACCGTTCCCTACCACAAAGGAAACTAAAGCAGAGTGATTCTTAACCACATAGTACTTGCCGCCCTTTTCCAGCTTCCAGCCGTCTTCCTCTTTAATTTCCTTAAAGCCTTCTCCGTCCAATATCTTCTTCACACTTTCAACGGCATGGAAGGCTGTAGGACTGTCATATATGAAGTCAATCAAGTTCCTTGCAAAATCTAGCTCCCTACTCATATACATACCTCCAATTCATAATCATAGCTTTAGTATACACCAAATCATGTTATGTGAAAATAAATCAAAATGCAAAACTATCTATATTATAGTTACATAAATAGTTTTGCATTAGGTGTATTCTTCTCTGAGCAGTCCCATGGCAATTTTATCATGATATCTGCCGTCTCTATATATTTCTTGTCTCAGGATACCCTCCACCTTAAACCCCATTCTCTCATACATCGCAATGGCACTTTTGTTGAAGGAATATACAATCAATCTGATTTTGTTGATATTCATCTGTTGAAATATAAACTCCGTCAGGACCCGCATGGCGTCTGTCCCATAACCCTTACCGCGGTAATTCCTGTCTCCTATAAATATCCCTATGGTGGCTACACTATTTTTCCAATCCACATCATTTATGCTGCAGCCTCCAATGAATCTTTCATCCTCAAGTGCTTCAATGGCAAACCGATAGATATCCTTAGTCCCTGATAGGGCTTCAAACCACTTCTCCTCTTCATGCAGCGTCAGAGGGTAAGGGATATCAGCTATGAGTCCGTGAACAACCTCAGGGTCGTTCACAAAGCTTTGTTTAAGTGCTACATCTTCCCTTCTATATTCTCTCAGCCTGACTTTTTCTCCTATAAACATGGGCGCCCTCCAATACTTTATGTATGCTGTCTTGTTTTACTCTCTTCTCCGCCTATCCTTCAATTAACTCTCTTACTTCTTCTTCGCCTGCTGAAAAATACTCAGCTTCTTCCGGATCTAGGATTCGCAGCAAGGCCATAAGCTCTCCGACGTGAGCCTTTTCTTCGTCTCTTATGTCTCCTATAATTTTCTTAGCCAACAAATCATCAGCAGCTTGAACATGAGCATCATAAATGTATATTGCCTCCAGTTCACCTGCAATATTCAGACGTACTGCCTGAATCAGCTCTTCCTTGGTCATTTTCCTGTTCACATTTCCCTGAAAGGGGTTTGCAAAATTAGGCATAAAAATAGCACCATCCTCATCTTATTCATGTTATAGTGCTATTATTTGCCTAAATCAGTTTATTTATAGCTCTCTTTACCCGTTATGTGCAACTTTGTACAGACGTATAATTCTCTCCGCTGCGTCCTGCAGCAGCCTCGCCCCATTTTCCATGGCGCTGTCCAAGCTCATCGGGCCATCAGCTATTGGAAATATGCTGTCTATACCCATGTCATAAAGCACTCCTGCATCTTTTCCTACCTGTCCCACCAGTGCAACCACGGGAATCCCGTACTTCTTGGCTATTTTGGCAACCCCGTAGGGTGTCTTGCCGTATTGGGTCTGATAATCCATCATGCCTTCACCGGTTATGACCAGCTCAGCATCCCTTATCTGCTGCTCCAGCTTCACTGTTTCAATAACTATATCTATACCTCTTTGAAGCTTGGCGCCAAGAAATGCCGTCAGCCCTCCTCCTAAGCCTCCCGCTGCCCCGGCTCCGGGAATATCCTTTATATCCACTCCAAGAGCTTCCTTTATAACCTCCGCATAATGCAGTAGATTCTTATCCAGCACCTCCAGCATATCTCCCTTTGCTCCCTTTTGCGGACCAAATACATATGTTGCGCCTCTTGGCCCGCACAATGGGTTGTCTACATCACAGGCTGCTGTTATGCTGCAGTCCCTCAATCTCTTATCTATGCCTGAAGCATCTATTGTATGAAGCCTCGCAAGACTTCCCCCGCCGTGACCTATATCCAAGCCCTGTTTATCTAAAAACTTCACTCCAAGAGCCTTTGCCACACCAAAGCCTCCATCATTTGTAGCGCTTCCGCCAATTCCTATGATTATGTCTCTGCAGCCCATGTCTAGCGCATGCTTAATCAGTTCTCCTGTTCCATAGGAGGTAGTAAGCATAGGATTCCTTTGATTTTCCGGCACAAGTGGCAGTCCTGAGGCTGCCGCCATTTCAATTACTGCCGTCCTGCCCTCTCCCAGTATGCCGTAGAAAGCATCCACTTGATGAAGCAGGGGCCCTGTAACTCTTGCAGTAATTATCCGTCCACCCGTAGCATCAACCAGAGATTGTACCGTGCCTTCACCTCCGTCAGCCATAGGTATACAAGGAGCATCAATACCCTTGTACACCCTCTCGATGCCCAATTTTATGTTCTCTGCGACTTCTTTTGCAGACAGGCTTCCCTTAAAGGAATCCGGTGCAATAACAATCTTCATATCCTTATACCTCATGACCATTTAAATTTATATTTCAAACTCCAAAGCTTATATCAGTTTACATATGCATAAAGTAAGCTTAATTGAAATTCTTATCTAAAAACTCTATAATACGCTTCGTATACTCAGAATCCTTCTCAAGAGCATCAAAACCGTCGTTTTCTACAAAAAAGTGCAGGTCTCCCTTCCTCACCCACGTTTCCACATGAGAAGGCGCGTTCTCCATTATTCTCTCAAAGCTCCTATAGGGTACCTGAGAATCCAATGTTGAATGCATGATTAAAGCAGGACGCTCGCCCAGCTTCTTTATCTCATTCTTAGGATTTATACTGTATGTGTCAAAGCCATATTTGAACAAGGTATAGAGCTTTACAAAGGGCTTTTCTGCAGAGCATAGGAATGCCGGAGCCCCCATGTTTCTCATGTTGTCAGCAAAGGCATCCTCCCAAGAGGAATATGCCGATATGCTGATAAGGCCGTCAATATCCTCTATCTCACCTATGGAGTTTATGGCCGTAGCTGCCCCCATGGACAATCCATATACTATTATAGGCGTATTCTCATACTTAACATTGGATTTGATGTATTCTACAACCGCCTTTGTATCCAGATACTCCTTAAAGCCTAAGGAAATCACGTCCCCCTCGCTTTCTCCATGAGCTCTCATTTCATAAAGTATTGAGGCATATCCGTTTTCCTTAAGAAGTCTTGCATGGTCAAAGAAGGCTGTAACGGAAGGATTATGAATGCCGGAGATAAAAATGACCACTGCCTTTGGGTCATTGACATATACCTCATGAGCTATAATCCGGATATCATCCTCCGTCTTCAAAATAAGCTTTTCGCTAGTGATTCCATAATCCTCTGCTGCATAATATTCTCCGAAATCCACATGTATATCAACCATATCCTTCATTAAGACAGGCGGTATTGCCGCAAGGCAAAGAATTGCAAAGGATAAAAGCACTATAGCAAATACTTTCCTTGCCCGCTTTCTCCTTACATGTAATTTACTGTCCAACGGAAGCTGATTATTTCCTTGTATTTTTAAGTCTTCTCTATCTCCCAAAAAAGGCACCTCCATATCCGATATACTTACAGTATACACTATATATGGATATATTTTATAAATATTAACATTAACTTATGTAATTTCAAAAAAAAGACTGCTGTCAGCTCATAACATACTATGAGCTGATGCAGTCTCTTGTTATTTACAGTATTAATTCGACCTTTCCAACACCGATTTCCTTCACCTGTTCTGCAAGCAGCTTCACATATTCCTCAGAAGGAATCCTTCCTTGCAGCTTTTCCTTCTGCTCATCTCTAAGCCCTGTAGCATGCACTCTTATCAGCTTGTAAATTACCTCAGGATAATCCTTCATGATGCCTGCAACAGTATGCAGCGTGTTCTCCACATCCATATAGTCCATGGTGATTACCGTTCTCACCTCATATACCTTATTCTGCTCCAAAAGGTATTTCAGGTTATCCAGATTGTTTTTCATTTTAGTGCCGCACAGCACTTCAATTTGGTCAACAGCCTTTATATCCTCCATAAACTTGTCTGCTTCAGCTATCAATCCTGCAATCTGCTCTCTGTCAAAGAATCCGTTGGTATCTACAAAGCATGTAAGTCCAAGAGGCTTAACCTTCTTAAAAAGCTCTGTTATGAAAGCCGCATTCAGAGTGGGTTCTCCCCCCGAAACTGTTATGCCTCTTATAAAGGCTTTGAATTCCTTCACCACCTCAAAAAGCTCTTCAACAGTATATTCCTTAGTCCTGGGAGATGCACTGTACCCGCACACCTTTATACACTGATCGCACTCAATGCACAGCTTCTCGTCAAACACAACCCTGCCGTCAACTTCCTTAATAGCTCCAGTAGGACAGCCCGGTATGCACTTCAAGCAGTTGATGCATTTGTTGATGGTTTCATGGTTGTGGCAGTATACACAGTTGATGTTGCAGCCCTGGAAGAATATTGCCATACGGTTCCCCGGTCCGTCTACATTGGAAAAGTGTATGATTTTGTTTACTACAGCCTTATTCTCCATCTTTCCTTAATCTTCTTTCAAATACGTGGGCTCTGTCGTTAGTTCCCTGTCCAAGCATATCTGTGTTTCTAAGCACCGCTTTGCCTTCTTCTACCTTCTTTACCTCGCTCTTTTTGACAAGATATCCGGTAACTCTGATAAGGTCGCTGTTTTGAAGATAAGTCGTAATATATCTGGCTCCGGACTCAAAAGCACCTTCAATGATGTCCAGTACAGCATCCAGCTTATTGAGGTAAGTCTGATCTAAGGCGAACAAATCTCCTGTACCTGATGTGAAGTACCGATGGAAAGGTGCCGCTTGCTTAATGTGCAGAGGAAGTATAGGCTCATCTCCCACTGTTATTCTGTGGGCAGGAGTATTGCAGTAGTCCTCCTGACTCAAGCTTGCACCAACCTGTGCATGCAGGAGATATCTGTTGCCGGTTCTCTCTGCATAAACACCCTCATGGCTGTTTGCTATATCATCCAGAACCTTCAAGATGCTGTGGCCTATCTCATCGCCTCTTTTCGAGCTTCCGAATCTCTCCTTTAAGCCCTCAAGCTCCAGAATATAGTTTACCGCATCTGCCAATCCAACCATTCCAAACATTGCAGTAAAGTTTTCTCTACTTATAAAGCCTTCCTTTACTAAGAAGGAGGTCTCAAAGAAATTGGATTTTTCCACTATAAAGCGTATTCTTTTATCCATCATGGAAGCCATAGCCTTTGCAGCCTTTGGAAGTCTTTCATTCAAAAGCTCCTCAAAAGACTTAACTCCTTTTACTATGGTTCCCAGTCTAAGTCTAGGCAAGGTGTATGCCCCGCCGCCAAGAGGAAGAGCATTGTAGCAGCTTACCATCCTATGCTCTCCAACATCCTTACAGTACATTTTGTTGTTGCTGAAGGATGGCTTTGATACTCTAAGGCAAGCCTCCACAGCCTTCAAGGCAAAGTCCTTGGGAGTGATGTCCTTGTCATATCTTATAGTCATATTAGGAGTAGGATTCTCCAGCTCAATTACCGCCTTCAGAATCAATTCTCCCGCCTTTGTCTTTTCCGGCCCGATATCAGCGTGGCAGAAGGAGTCCGGTATGGTCTTATCCACGTGATTTAAAAATCTCTTAATTTTTACATAATCCTTTTCTTCATCAGTTATAAAAGGATCAATCAGCTTGTCAAGGTCCCCGATATATACCGGGAAGGATGTTATAGACGGCACATTGCTATAAAGAATTAATAGGCTGTCCAAAAGTTCATCCAAATCTGTCGGCGGCTTCAGGTCTAAAAACTCGCAGCCCTTCTCTATCAATAAACTATAGTTAGGAACTATATATCTCGGTCTATACATTAAATAGCCTTCGTTTAAGTCACAAATCATTTCGTTTTCAATATACTTCATCTCTTCATCGGTATAGCCCAGAACTTCTCTTGGGTCTACCAATCTTTCTGCAGCATTTGCCATGTTGAAAAGCTTTTGTTGATATGTCAGATTGCTGCTTGTTGCAATGTCTACTAAATCGTTTAGTTTTGATCTCATAAAAATACCTCCACTCCATACCAAAATACAATAGTAGCAATGATTTATGTCTATATAATTATTTTACCCCATTTTATCATTTGCTACAATTCCTTGTGTTTTAATTGACAAAAGCACAAAAGCCACGGGCTGCAATTATTCATATAAGTCTCCTGCAAGACTTTGAAGACTTTTGACATCCAAAATTTCATAATAATTATTTCTTTTCTTTATAAGCCCTTCTCTGCTTAGTATATTTATGGTCCTTAGCAGATGTCTATGGCTTGTACCCAACAGCTCTGCTACTTCTGTCATATTACCTTCAAAAGCAATTAATCTTACTCCGTCGCTTTCCCTATCTGTAATGTTTGCCAGCAAATAGCTGGCTAGTCTGTTTTCCAAAGGGTAAAGCAAATTGATTGAGCTGTATTTGCTCAGTCTGATAAGCTTTTCTCCTAAGCTGTCGCATATGTATTTCAGGAAAACGGCATCGTCTAATACATATTTCCTGATGTTTTCCATAGATATACCTATACAGTATGACTCCTCAATAACCTGAACATTAGAATTTGCGTTTTCATATTTTAAAAGCTCCACATCCCCAAGACATTTAAACGACTTATAAAAATAGAGCAGCAATGATTTCCCATTGCTTAAAGTAGAGTATACCTTAGCTTTACCCTCTACAAAAAAATACAGGTAGTTCAAGCTTTCATCAGCTTTACATATGAACTCATTTTTTGCAAAAACGAAAAGCTCCATGTACCTTTTCATATCCATGCTGAAAATTTCATCTATATTATATTTTGAAATAAAATAGTCCAGCTTTTGCCGGTCTGCAATCTTTCTCATTTCATATTTCTCCGAAAATTTGTCTAGAATTATATATTATTATAGCATAGGCCGTAGTTCAAAATGATTATAAAGTGAAGATTTTGTCATGACCTTACTATGACATATGTCATAGCCGGTTTCTTTGGATTTGTGTTAATTTAGAATAAATAATTCAGGAGGTTAAGCATGTATAAACTATATTCGGTATTTATAGGTGTTCTGATTTCTTTAATGATTATGTTTAATGGTGTGCTGTCTCAAAATCTAGGCAATTATCCGGCGTCAGCAATAATTCATTTTCTGGGTTTAATAATCATCAGCCTAGTACTTACGGTCAAAAGAATCAGAATCAATCTATGCAGAGATATACCTCTATATTTATATATAGGAGGCTTTCTTGGTGTCTTTACAATACTATTCAACAATATAGGCTTCAGTCATTTGGGTGCTTCGTTGACCTTAGCCTTAGGGTTGCTCGGTCAGACTATAGCGTCTATAGTAATAGACCACTTCGGTTTATTGGGTATGGAGATTGTAAAGTTCAGAAAGGAAAAATTAGCAGGGCTGATTGCTATATCCTTAGGTATAGTAATCATGACTGTATATTAGGAGTGGTAAATATGATACTGGCTGTTCTGGTTTCAAGCTTAGCCGGGGCTTTAATCGTTATAGCACGAAATATAAACTCTCTTCTGGCTGAAAGAATAGGTCTTTTTCCGGGAACCTTATTTAACTATATAACAGGCTTAGCTCTTTCTATTGTGTTTTTATTCATCAGCGGTGAGGCTGCAAGGCTGTCATTTGGCTCACTGGAAGCCGTGCCCTTTGAAGCCTATCTTGGCGGTCTTCTCGGTGTGGCGGTTGTCGTGCTTTCAAACATAGTAACCTCCAAAATTTCAGCCTTTTACATGTCCCTTATTATTTTTGCAGGCCAGCTTTTTACCGGAATTATAATCGACTATTTTGTCTTGGGACTTCTGTCAGCAGGCAAGGTAATCGGCGGATCCTTGGTAGTAGCAGGCTTAGTATACAATCTAAGGCTTGACGGCAGACCCATAGAAAAACAAAAATGAAAAGGAGATTTGGCCGTGTTTGCAGCAGCCATATCTCCTTTTCATTTATATTTAACTGTTATTTCAAACCTTCTATTGCTCTTTGCGCCCAAGTGGAATCCTTAAGTATTGCTCTTCCCACACCAATCAGGTCTGCCTTTTCTTCTGTCAGCAGCTTCTCGGCAGCTTCTATATCTGTGATTCCGCCGGTTAATATGACAGGAATTGATACAGCCTTCTTAACAGACTGAGATAATGGATAGAAGTAACCCTGTCCGCTTTGGTCCGGTACGTTATAACCTGAGAAGCCTCCTGAAATATCAAGAATGCATATGCCTGCCTTCTCAAATTCCTTTGCAGCGATTACACTGTCTTCTATGGTTGTACCACCTTCCATAAAATCAGATGCCCCCAGCCTCATCAGGATAGGGAAGTCCTCTCCTACAGCCTTTCGTACTGCCTCAATCACCCTCAAGTGCATACGGGTGCGTCCGTAAACATCACCGCCGTACTCATCGGTACGCTTGTTGGTAAGAGGTGAGAAAAACTGGTTCAGAAGATATCCGTGAGCTGAGTGTATTTCCACTCCGTCGAAGCCTGCCTCTTTTACTCTGCGGGCTGCAGCAGCAAAGCCTTCTATGATATCTTCAATTTCTTTCTTACTAAGCTCCCTGGGCATATTTCCTCTGCGGGGATTGGCTTCAGCGGAAGGAGCTACAGGAACCGAACCTATGATATCCTCCGATGCCGCGCTTCCGGCATGGTTAATCTGCATGACTGCCTTACAGCCGTTTCGATGAATTGTTTCCGAAAGCTTCTTTAATGATTCCACCACACTGTCATCCGCAATGGACAGCTGATTTTCACTAGCCTTACCCTGGGGCATAATATAACTGTGCTCTATGATGATAAGGGAGATATAGCCTCCCTGGGATTTTTCATTGTAGTAGTCTATAATATCCTGACTCACCATACCGTCAGCTTGTGACTTAGCTGTCGCCATAGGAGGCATCACCAGCCTGTTATGTAATGCAAGCTTGCCTGCTTGCAGCGGTTTCAACATGTTCTTCATATTATAACCTCCTTCTTATATCATGCTTTTCTCCCACATTTCGGGATGTTCAAGCCCCAATAAGGTGGTCAGCGTAGCTGCGATATTGGCAAGCCCATAGCTTCCCTCTTTTAACTCATGCTTTTTGTGCTTGTCATATATTATGAAAGGCACCGGATTTAGTGTATGGCTTGTTTTTGCCTTTGCAGTACCTCCCTTAGCCTTCTCAAGCATTTCATCTGCATTGCCGTGGTCTGCTGTAACTATAAGGATTGCATTTGTCTCGTCAACAGCCTTAAGCACTCTTGTCAGACACAAATCCACGGATTCAACCGCAATTCTGGTCGCATTGAAGCTGCCTGTATGCCCTACCATGTCACCATTAGGATAGTTGGCTCTTAGGAAATCGTATTTTCCTGACTTCATAGCTTCAATAAGCTTATCAGTAACCTCTGCAGCCTTCATCCAAGGTCTTTCGTCAAAGGAAACTCTGTCTGAAGGCACCTCCTCGAAGTCCTCCAGAGCTGCATCAAACTTTCCGCTCTTGTTGCCATTCCAGAAATATGTCACGTGACCGTATTTTTGTGTTTCAGATACCGCATATTGTCTGATTTTATTCTTCACCAGCCATTCAGATAAGGTATTCTTTATCTCCGGTGGTGATACCAGATAGTTATTTGGCAGATTCAAGTCCCCATCGTATTGCAGCATGCCGCAGAATACAACCTCCGGTTTTCTTACTCTGTCAAACTTATGGAAGTCATCATAGTCAAAAGCCATGCTAATCTCTATTGCTCTGTCACCCCTGAAATTAAAAAGCACCACACTGTCCTTATCCTCAATAGTTCCTATAGGTTTTCCGTTTTCAGCTATTACAAAGTGAGGCAGGTCCTGGTCTATGACTTCATATTCTTTTCTGTAGGTTGATATGGCTTCACTGGCATTGGCGAATTGTTTTCCCATGCCAAGCACGTGAGTTTCCCAGCCCAGCTTTACCATATCCCAGTTAGCTTCATAGCGGTCCATGGTAATCTTCATTCTGCCGCCGCCGCTGGCAATTCTTCCGTCAAAGCTTTCATCATTAAGCTTCTTCAGGAGCTTCTCAAGGTCATCTACATATTCCAAGGCTGAAGTTGCCAAAACATCTCTGCCGTCCAGCAGTGCATGAACCCTTACTGCCTTTATTCCCTCTTCCTTTGCCTTTACTATCATAGCCTTCAAATGCTCGATATTTGAATGCACATTACCGTCCGACAGAAGTCCGATGAAGTGCAGAGTTGAGCTGTTGCTGACGCAGTTTCCTATTACCTTTCGCCAAGTCTCCGATGTGTACATTTTTCCGTTCTCAATAGACTCATTTACAAGCTTGGCTCCCTGGCTGTAAATCTGTCCGCAGCCCAAAGCATTATGTCCTACCTCTGAGTTTCCCATGTCATCATCACTGGGCAAACCCACAGCTGTTCCGTGTGCCTTTATAGTAACAGTAGGATGATTGCTCATAAGCATATCAAGAGTTGGCTTATGCGCCGCCTTCACTGCATTTCCGAACTCATCTTCAGTTATACCAATACCATCCATTACAACAAGAACCACCGGTCTTTTCTCCATATATAACACAACCTTTCTTACAATCACAAAATGGGACGCATTTAGTCCACCCGGTACGCCAAACGACTGGCTTTAGGGTCATTATAATAATTTTCCTTCAAACTGTCAATTAAATCAAACAGGCTGCAGGAAAGCCAATATTAACGTGCAGTTTTAATATTGATTTATTTTATATTTCCTATACTTCCTAAACTTAAAACCATAGAATTATTCTGAATATTTGCAAAGTACTATTGACTTTATCTTATTTATGATATAAAATTTATCAAAAGCTGAAGAATACATACAGTTATTAAAAAGCAACGATTAGGAAGAGTAGATTCAAATCAGTTAAAAGAGATGGGAGTTCACCGGCTGAAAGACTCCCTTAACAGGACGGATTGAAAACCACCTATGAGCTTCATTCTGAATATCAAGTAGGAAATGACGTCTGCCGCGTTAAGGTATTAAGCGGGTTTATATCAATTTGGGTGGAACCACGGGAAAAACAAGTTCTCGTCCCTATCAAGGGACGGGATTTTTTTGCATTTAGGAGCATATTTATGTAAACCATTCAATTCATAATACACTATATACAATACTAATTTAGGAGGAGAAACTATGCAAAAAGTAAAAATTGCACTATTAGGATTCGGAAATGTTGGACAAGGAGTGTGGCAGATATTAAATACGAATAAGAAGCAGATAATACTTAACTGCGGCCGTGAGATTGAGATAAGCAAAATACTGGTGCGGGATATCGAAAAGCCAAGGAATGTGGATGTTCCAAAGGATATATTGACAACTGATATCGAGGATATATTAGCTGATGACCAAATTGCTGTTGTTGTTGAGCTCATGGGCGGGTTAAACCCGTCAATGCAATATATGCTTAAAGCCATGAGATGCAAGAAGCACGTTGTAACTGCAAACAAACTGGTCCTGGCTACACAAGGTGAAGAGTTGTTCAAGACTGCCGAAGAAGAGGGTGTCCTTTTCTACTATGAAGCCAGTGTAGGCGGAGGTATACCGATTATCCGGGAGATAAATGAAAGCTTAACTGCAAACAAAATTGAGCAGCTGGTCGGAATAATCAACGGAACAACTAACTACATACTGACAAAAATGACCATGGAGGGCATGGACTTTAACGAAGCCCTGAGAGGAGCGCAGGAAAAGGGCTTTGCAGAAGCAGATCCTACCTCAGATATTGAAGGCTACGATGCTGCTTATAAGCTGGCAATAATGGCGTCCC
Organism: Clostridia bacterium; assembly: GCA_029238945.1. GTDB lineage: Bacteria > Bacillota > Clostridia > Lutisporales > Lutisporaceae > GWB2-37-7. Next base: position 2,821 of record JAQZBM010000002.1, on the reverse strand, counting down.
TATCCTTTGGGACAAAGATAGATATGAACTGTATTTACCGTGAAGGCATCAGCAATATTAAAGCTGTTGATATCGAATATGCCGATAGCTTCGGATATGCCATCAAGCTGCTGGCTATAGGCAAAGATATTAATAATAGGCTTGAGCTCCGTGTTCATCCGACAATGATTCCTAAGACTCACCCCCTTGCTAATGTAAATGATTCCTTTAATGCAATATTCATTAAGGGAAATGCTGTAGGAGACCTGATGCTTTACGGCCGGGGAGCGGGGTCTTTGCCCACAGGCAGCGCCGTTGTAGGAGATATAATATCCATTCTGCGAAGCAATACTGACCTTTCAGAATTAACCAACATGAAAAACAGCATGGCTCCAAAGAAGATTCAGGCTTCTGAAGAAAATGTATCAGGCTATTATATCAGATTGAATGTAAAGGACAGGCACGGAATACTGGGAGAAATTGCTTCTGTACTTGGCAGACATAATACAAGCATACTGACTGTTACACAGAAGGTCAAAAGTGAGGATAACGTGTCACTGGTTTTCATTACCCATAGTACCCTTGAAGGCAATATTATGAAGTCCCTAAAAGCTATTAATGACCTAGATAATGTTAACAGTATAGAAAACATCATTAGAATAGAGAACTTCAGCTAGAAAAATATCAGCATCAGCCCCTTCGTCAAAAGAAAGGACTGATGCTATATATTTTGTGCTTAATAATTTGCATCACTTCTCTATGTCAGCTTTTTGACTCAGCTTATCAAAATAATATTCTGCAAACTGTTCATGCTCCTTAAGGGCTGCCTTACCTGCTTCATTAATGCTGTATATGCCCTTTTCCACCTTGTCAAACCAACCATAAAAATTTCCTCTAAGCACTGAGTCAGTCTGCTTGCTGTCTGTACCAAACTCCTTAAGCTGCTTGGGAGACAAAGCGCCATACTTATCCAGACAGCAGGCCACATAAATTGCATTTTCCTTAAATGCCGTAACCAGTTTGGTCCTTGTGCTGCCTCCTATATTTGCATCAAGGTATCTGCTTTTTGCTTCCTTGATTATGCCTTCTCTCTTCTTTTTATTTGCCTTGATGCTTTTTTCTCTGTCAAAGGGCGCAGGATGAACCGCTATCTCGACTATACCGCTATCACCCTTTATAGATACAAGTATCAGCCCCAGCTCCAATCTTCTTATAAGATGAATTATATCCTTCCATTTCTGACTTCCTAACATTCTCTTAGGCTTTGGAACAGCAATATATACAAGCTCAGCAGACTTCTGTCTTTTAACACCTTGAGCAAGAAGCTCTACATTTAAGCTTCGCTTTAATTCGACTATAACCAGCTCTTCATCCCGCAAAGCCACTATATCACAATCCTTGACCTCACTTCTTACTGTATAGCCTTGCTTTATTAGGAAGTCGCTTACGGGCTTGAATAAATCAACCTCCAGGATTTTATCCGCATTAACAGGCACTTGCGTCACTCTCCTCTTAAACAAAATCACTGCCGAAATACATATCAGTTATTGTAATTATAAATATCTTAGCAAATTTTCACAAGTCTCCTGCCTTATTTGAAAAACATTCCAATTTATACAATAATATTTATGTTGACTTGTGATAAAAATCGTACTATAATCATTTATAAATATTCAAACAGATGAATAGCTATGAAGAGAAGAGTACGCCGTGGAAGTAGTCAAAGCGAGTTGGTGATAGTGAGAGACCAATACGAAGCCTATGCCGAAGAACATCTCAGAGCTTCTAACCGAAATTCTTATGAAGAGTAGACTTAGACGGAGCCAGACCGTTACAGCTTGGACAGTATCGATTATTTCTGTACTGATTGAGGAGAGCTATTAGAGCTAATTAGGGTGGTACCGCGAAGTCAGAGTCCTTCGTCCCTTTGGGGATGCAGGGCTCTTTTTTATTGCTCAAAAGGCAAGTCGCATCCAGCAGTTAAAGTCATTATTATAAATTGTGAAGGGATGGATTAAAATGAAAGGACTAACAGTACCATTAGGCTACAAGCCGCAATTAGACATTAGGGAAACAGAGGTAGCAATAAAGAAAATTAAGGACTACTTTGAGAATGCACTTGCAGAAGCGCTTAACCTGACAAGAGTATCCGCACCGCTTCTTGTGAGAACAGGAAGAGGAATAAACGATAACCTGAACGGCATAGAAAGACCTGTAAGGTTTGATGCCTTGGATATTAAGGATGCTGATTTGGAAATAGTACAATCTCTTGCAAAGTGGAAGCGTATGGCGTTGCAAAGATATAAGTTTAAAATAGGCGAAGGCTTATACACCGATATGAATGCCATAAGAAGAGATGAAATCTTAGATAGTCTGCATTCAACATATGTTGATCAGTGGGATTGGGAAAAGGCAATCGCAAAAGAAGACAGAACAGAAGAAACTCTTTATGAAATCGTTAGAAGCATATACAAGGTATTTCTAAGCACAGAGGAATATGTACACAGCCTGTATCCATATGTTAAGAAAACTCTGCCAAAGGAAATTTCCTTTGTAAGCTCATACGAGCTGGAGGAGCTTTATCCGGAGCTTACTCCAAAGGAAAGAGAACGCGCCATTACTAAGGAAAAGGGAGCCGTGTTCCTGACCAAAATTGGCGGACTGCTGAAATCAGGCGAGAAGCATGATGGAAGATCCCCTGACTATGATGATTGGGAGTTGAACGGAGATATATTATTCTGGTACCCTGAGCTGGAAAGAGAGCTTGAGCTGTCCTCTATGGGAATCAGGGTAGACGAGGCTGCACTGCTTAAGCAGCTGGCAGAAGCGGGCTGTGAAGATC
>JAQZBM010000001.1 GCA_029238945.1 Clostridia bacterium | reverse complement strand
GGTACAGCAGAGGTTATTCTCAGCTATTTCTTCCCGCCTGAAGCAGACAGACTGAAGAAGTTGGCAGAAGAGTGTTCAATATCCAGGCTTTACGGCGGGGTACACTTCGTGGAGGATTTGGATGAAGGCTTGAGGCTTGGGCGTCAGATTGGCAGGATTGTTACAGAGCAATTAACTAAGCAGAATGATATGAACCAAAGTAAAATTGACATTCCAATCAACATAGGCAGGAACGCAAATCTTCCTCCTCCGCCTTACGAACAGATAATCACATTCCCTGCAAGAGTCAGAAGCTGCAATTTGCCGCTGATACCATAAAAGCAATGCCAACCGCCTGAGTTTACGGCGGCTGGCACTCTTTATCTTATTCTCCTGCAAGGCCCAGCTCTGATGCTGCTTCCTTCATACCCTCTATAGTCCAAAGGATTAAGGTATCAAGGTCCATATCAATCATTTCGCAGCCCTTAAGTATTATATCTCTATTTACTCCGGCAGCGAAGCTGGCTGTCTTGAATTTCTTCTTTACTGATTTCACTTCAAGGTCAAGTATGCTCTTGCTTGGGCGCATATAGACCGTTGCTGTTACAAGACCTGTCAGTTCATCTATGGTGTACAGAACCTTTTCCATTTTGCGCGTTGGCTCAACATCAATACATATATTCCAACCATGGGAAATCACCGCATGGACAATATCGTCGCTTACGCCCTCCTTCTCCAGGAGCTCCTTTGCTTTGTGGCAGTGCTCCTCAGGGTAAAGCTCATAGTCAATATCGTGTATGAGTCCTATGTTTCCCCAATATTGCTCATCTTCACCGAATTGTCTTGCGAAGTACCGCATAACAGCTTCAACTGCAAGCCCGTGTTTTACTAAATTATCGCTCTTAGTATACTTTGTAAGTAATTCATATGCTTCCTGTCGTGTTTTCAATTTTCTTCCTCCTTGTTTTTCATTTGCATCTTACAATTAAGTAATCATCATAATGCTCAAAGCCCAAAGCAGTATATGCTCTGACAGCCGGAGTATTTTTCTTCTTAACTGAGAGAGTAGGCGCTTTGCCCCTGGCTATAATCCTTCTGCACATTTCAGAGACAAGGGCTTTGCAATACCCCTTACCCCGTTCCTCTTCAGCAGTATAGACAGCTCCGATTTGATTTATCCTCGGGGTATAGGTCTGAATACATGCCTGTGCAACTATTTTATCCTCTTTTTCTAAAAATAGGTATTCCTCTTCTTTTCCTCTTTGCATCAGGGATTTCTTCACATCCTCAATAGCTGCATCCTGATTGAAGCCTTTTATACGAGCCTGTAAAACAAATTCAGCTGCCTTTTCGTAAGTCAATTCATCTGTGCTAAGGAATCTCACTCCCTCCAATATGAAGGGCCTGAAGTTCTTGTTTATGAAATAGAAGCTTTCATCATAGGACTTAATATCTTTATAATCTTTTATTTGATTGTACAAGGGTTTTATTATCTTATACATGCCCAATAAGAACTCAAAATCTCTTTCCTTCATAAGCTCCGCAAAAAAAAGTACTGCTTCATCTGTCTCATAGTGAGGTATGCAGCTTCCGAGATTGTAGAAAGGCAGTATGCCCTTCAGTGCTTCTCCCTCAAAGTACCCATAGTAGTCTGCGCATCTTCTGATTTCCTTCCTGTTATCTACACCAAATTCAACTATATTAGCATATAGAAAGGAAGTCTCAACCTCATTTCGAGCTAGGTATTCCAGAATTGTTTCCTTATCTGCCTTTGTAAGCAATCTGACCAACATTACCACCTCCCAAAAACTTAAAAACCCCCACAAAATCACCAGCAAGAGTGACTCCGAGGGGCGGCTGCTTCTCGTGTAGGATATTACTGATCCCTATGCTGCTCACATGTTTATGCTTAAGCATACTCACTTTTTATGTATTATTACACATGTATTCTTTATTGTCAATATTATGTTAAAATGTTAATCTTCTCAGTAAAAGATGCCGTAAAACGAGTCCTATGCTAAATCCTAAGAAAATGCAAATCATAGGCAGGAATATAGGTCCCAGCAGAATCCCGTTTATTCGGAAGGTCTTTGAGTAGATAACTCCTACTGTCTCTACATAGGCAGCAATTGCAAAAGGCAGGAAAAGATACGGAGACTCTTTTTCACGCGCATCTCTATAAGCATCCCAAATGCCAAATAAATAAATGCATGGATAAAACATGAGCCACTGGTAGTTTGCCTGCTGAACTGCCGCTTCCGTTTGCCCCAAAAAGCTTAAGACAATGGCTGTATTTATATTAGCCCTTGAGTTGATAATGAACTCCAGAAAGACAAGTACTATACCTTTGAAGTATTTGCCGTTTAAAAACTGTCCAAAGCCCGGAAGTCCTATGCTCCAAAAAAGCCTTTCTATTGCTTTTGTATCTCTCGCCATTTATCCGAACCCTTTCTTAATTGTAAAATTTTGTATGTAGATTTAGTATTACCATTTATTGGAGTATTATGAATAACTTCTAAAAAACCTAATTAAGAAAAAAACACCTTCTTTTATTATAGAAGGTGTTTTTTTGCAGATATTTGACTTATTATATGTTTGTAGTTTTTAATTTTATATATTGTTAGTGCTTTACTGCTTTATTTAAATCTTCAACTAATACATTTACATCTATGCCATGTGCTCTTGAGCCTTGTTCTATGTTTTCAAATCTTGCTGCAGCACAGCCTAAGCAGTGCAAACCGTGCTTCATAAACACTTCTACTGTTTCAGGGAAGTTTTGTACAACCTCTGTTATTGACATTTCCTTTGTAATCACTTATTTCACCTCCTTATATGCTTATATTATGTATTTTTTAATAAAACACTATTTAGCTGAATAAGCTGCGCTTATCATTTGCGCAAATTCTTCGTTTTGCTTGGAAACCTCCATAATGTACATAAGGATATTTCCCGGATATTCTACGTTCTCTTTGAGAATAGTATTCTCAAGAGACCTTCTGCTGAGAGATATGACGCATTCTTCGCTGTGATTTTCACGGCACTCCTTGCAAAGCTTGCAGATGTTTGCTATGCCATCTGCTATCAGTTCTTCCTTATAGTACTTTACATCTTGCTTTGGAATGAGTCTTTCGCCATCCTGCATTATTAAGGCGGAGGATGCTTCAGCGTAGTTTACTACCTCTTTGGCAAATGCGATATTGCATTTTCTGCTGGAGCAATTGTCAGTATGTATATAGTCGCAGTCTTCACATATTTGCATCAAGCTTTTTTCAACCTTGTCGTAAGTATTCATATGATCCCCCCTATATCTAGCATTTTGTAACTTACTTACTTTATGTTAGCATTATACAATATTTTATTTACTTACGTCAAGTAATTATTGTATAATAAATATGAGGTGAAAATAAATGACTGATTTTCATTTATGTCCACGGTTTGAATGTGCTTTTTCCTTACTGGGCAAACGCTGGAACGGCTTAATAATAAGAGTTCTGTTAGCTGGTCCCAAGAGATTCTCGGATATTTCAAATATGATTCCACAACTTAGCGATAAGATTCTGGCAGATAGGTTTAAAGAGCTTGAAGCCGCCGGCATTATAAAAAGAGATGTTTTTCCCGAGACTCCTGTACGGATTGAATACCATCTCACTGAAAAAGGCCTGGCATTGAAGCCTGTAATGGAAGAGGTGCAGAAATGGGCTGAGACGTGGATTGATTAAGGATGGGACAAGGGGACAGGTTCCTCGTCCCAAATCCTCCTATAATTTTACAATTACATCAATTAAAGACTTGAATCAATGCTTTCCCTAGAACCAAGAGCGCTAGAAATAGTAAAAGAGACCATATATGATCTCTTTTGTAAGACTTCCAAACTATACTGTCTGATAATTATTTTTAAGCTTTTCTTTCTTTATATAATTATCCTTTGCCCGCTTCTCCCATAGCCAGAATAGCAGTGAAAAGCTTATGGCTTGTGTAAATACCTCCGGCATACCAATTAAATGTGTCTTTAGGTCAACATCTGTATAGATAAATCCTTCAATAGAACCCGGCGCGGTATTAACCGCACCTACGCATGTCAAGCCCCATACAATCCCAAAAAGCATAAGCCATCCATATTTACTGCCGATAATTTTCTCCCTGAAGGGATAAAGTATTACAGCGAATAGTCCTCCCCTGATAAACTGGAACAGCACCGCAGCCCGTACAATTGGTGAATCCAATTGGCGGAAGTGTGAGAAATTCTCATTTGTTGCAAATTCGCTTCCATATGAAAACAAATTCATGAAAATAAGCCCACATACTAAGTAAGTAAAGACATGGGTTAGTGAAAACCTTTTTAAGTAGCCTAAGAATATTATCCTATTTTCCATAGCTTTTCCCTCCTTAGAATATTGACCTATAATTTTCCATTTACTATATGCTTAAGACTTCCTTTAGAAATACTATCCGCTTGCAGAAACCTGCAGAAGTCTAATAAAGCCGCTTCTATCGCGTTCTGCATTTCCTTGCTTACATCTACGTCATCTTCCCACCACCAGTTTTTAATCTCCAGCGGGTCATTTCCCCTGTGGTTTTCAGGCTCAAACCTTGCTACCAGTTGATTATTATAAAGCACCGGAAGCACATAATATCCATACTTCCTTTTCTCAGCAGGTACATATACCTCCCAGCTATATTCAAAATCAAAGATTTTCTTAATCATGTCCCTGTCCCACAAGAGATTATCCAAGGGTGCCAGAATACGTGCCGTCTTCTCATTATCATCATCCGCTGAGTTAAGGATAGAAACGTCCTCCTGCCTGATATAAAATGCATCCTTAATTCCCTCAACCCATACTCTTTGAAGGCTGTTCTCCTCAACAAGCTCCGGAAGGATAGAATCCCTCAGGGGCTTATCCGATAGAAAGTGTCCCAGCCAGCCTCCGCCATTTCGCCCCCACAGCAATCCAATACTTCCTACGCGTCTCTTGAAATACCATTTATAGAAATCATGGTCGCTGTCAAAGGGTTCAACCGCTTCCAGCAGTTCGGAGGGCAGCAGCCTCTCAATCAAATCGTAGACCTTTTGATTGTTTTTCTTGGTATATACCCCAAGCTCTCCTATATTAAACATATAATCCAAGGCAGCGCTGGACAGCCTTTTGTGCCCCCAGCGTCCGCTCTCAACTTCACCTACATTTATTTGAGAAGCTTGAAGAGGTCCGCGTTCTGATATAATTTCACGGATTTCCCCTGTCATGTCCACTGCTTCAATAGACTTGCGGTTACGCAGAGTAGCTTTTACCTCTTTCTCCTTTCGTTCTCTTAAACGGTGAAAGAAAGGCCAGTCTTCCTTCAGATAGATTGCCATCATCTTATCCCAGCCATCAATCAAGTAACGGTCTGTATAAAGCAGCTTCTCCAGCATGTCACTCCTATATTCCTTCACCCTTGACTGCAGCACCAGGTCCGCATTTCGTCCTACTACATTCAAAGGGTCATATTGGATGCATCCTACTCTTTTGATATAGTCCAGTACACCCTTTTCTCCTGAGAAAGCCTTTGAGCTGTTTAATCCCTGATAATCAATCAGAAACCGCCTTGCTTCCGCTTTTGATATCTCGTTTTTCTCCACCTTACGTCCTCCTCCGGGACAAGGGGACAGGTTCCTTGTCCCAACTCATCCTAAAATATTCCATAAATAATGCTAGTGCTCATGTATATGATGTAAATCCGGTTTATGCTCATGGGTATGAACAATTTCCTCGTGTATATGAGCATGGCTGTGCTCGCCTGTAAAAAGAGGCTCATGGATATGGTTATGGTGTCCGTCAGAGTGGTTATGTCGGTGCTCATGCTCCATACTTTGGTGATAATGCTTATGTAAATGGTTTTCTGCCACTGCAAAATAAGTTCCTGCAATCATTATAACCAAGGCAGCAGTAAAGAAAATTGTTATTGGTTCAGCAAAAGCTATGTATGAAATTCCAACACCTATAAATGGTGCGATGGCATAGTATGCACTGGTTCTAGCTGCTCCCAGATCCCGTTGTGCAGTGACATAGAAGAATATGCTCATGCCATAGGCGAAAAATCCAAGTAAAAGCGCCAATATAATATAGGTGATGTTGGGTGTAACTTCTTTGTATGCTGCAGCTATTACCAAAGCACATAGTCCTGATCCCACACCTTTAATAATAACCACCTGCAAAGGATCCTTTATAGAGAGCTTCCTGGTGCAGTTATTCTCCAAACCCCAGAACACGCAGGCAAGCAGTACAAATAACGAACCTGCTGAGAAATCAAGACTGCTGATATCACTGACAGTAAGCAATATGCTTGATATCGTTATCAGCATAATAGATAACCACAGCCTTTTCCCTATGGCTTCCTTGAAAATTACGAGAGCGATTATTGAGGTTGCAACAATTTCGAAGTTATTAAGCAAAGCTGCATTTGCAGCATTTGTTTTTGTCAATCCTACCATTAGAGAAATTGGTGCAGCTACGTCGAGCAGTACCATTAAAACTACAAAAGGCAGCTCCTGCTTTGTAAGTCTAGCCTCCACACTATCCAGTTTTGAAAGCTTTCTGATTCCGTCAACAATAAGCATTCCGATACCTGCGCCAAGATACAGTAACGCTGATAGAAAGCGTGGCGGAAGCTCAATAAGCAGAAGCTTCGAAAACGGAGCATTCATCCCAAAAAGTGCAGCTGCCAGTACAGCCTGACCAACTGCTATGTAACTTCTTCTACTTTGCATCATATAGAAACCTCCAGATAACTATAAAAAATCATGCTTTAACAAAATTAGCCATATACTTATTATTTTATATTAATGCAAATAAATAGCAAGAGTGTAGAGCTGCATAGCTTTATACTCTTGCTATTTGAAAAATCAATATGGCAATTTATAGGATAGTTTGGGGCAAGGAACCTGTCCCCTATGTCCCATTATCCGTATATTTTATCACTTATTCCCTTATTAAGTATTTGTCTTGCATATTTCTTTGCATCTTCCAGAGAGTGGTCTCTATAGTTGCCGCACTGCAGTTTGTTTGCAGCAGGCACTTCCTCCTGTTCCAGCACCTTCTCCAAGGAGTAATTCAATGCCTCTATAACATCCTTCACGGCAGGCTCACCCCAGGTAACCATATAGAAGCCTGTTCTGCAGCCCATTGGAGATATATCAATGACCCCATCCAGCTTATCTCTCATAAAGCCTGCAACGAAATGCTCCAGTGTATGAACCGCTCCGGTAGGCATTTCCTCCTTGTTTGGCTGAAGGAACCTTAAGTCAAATTTTGTAACTCTGACTCCGCTTCTCTCCTCCACTCCTGCTTTTCTTACAAAAGGCGCCTTTACCTTTGTATGGTCCAGTGTAAAGCTCTCTACATTAGTCATTTTTCTTCCCTCCTTAAGCGCGTTGTTTATATCATTTATTGCCAGATGGGCTTACTTTCACAATATTATGTCCGATATCTTAAAGGCTTATAGCTGATCAGGCGCCAGTCCTGAACCTGCAAATAATCTGCTGCAGTCGTTTGCTGTATTTCCATCCATAGTTTTAGCTCCCGATATTACTACCTTGTACAGCATTCCGGCACTTTGAGGCGATGTGTAGATTGCTGCTGTCTTTTTATCTTCACTTACCTCATAGCCTGTAACTGTAAGCGTTTGATGTATCCCCGTCATATCAGTAAAAGTGATGCTCGCACTTGATAAATCCACTTCTATATTAAACATAACATCTACTCTTGTGTTATTTACAGCAATAGCAGAGCTTATCTCTAATGATGGCATAGGGGTGCCGACACCTGCAAATATTTGATCTAGAGTACCAGAGACCCGTCCGTCCAAGGTTTTAATATCCGTTACTCTTAGCATATAGATTCTACCTGCTTGCTGAGGTGTAGTATAGATTGATACTGTCATCCTGTCTGAGCCTATACTATACCCGGTTACTCCCAGAGCCTGTGTTCCGTCCGAATTTATTATATTGAATTTTGCATTTGCAAAATCCACCTCCATGTCAAATGCAACATCAACCCGAGTACCATTTACAGCTATTGCATAGACTATGCTTACAGGAGACGGTTCCGGCGTAATTCCTCTTCCTGCAAACAGCTTGGATATTTCATCAATTTTGCCTAAATGCTTTATATGTATAGCTTTTATAGATATCCTATATAACGCCGCCGCCTTTTGGCTTCCTGTTGTGATTGTGGCGATTCTGTTATCCTCAGAGAAGCTGACATTGATAATTTCCAAGGCTTTTTTAGCTCCATACATCTCATTGATTGCAAAATCTACTTTCTTATCCTTTACCTCACCTGCGAATACCACTTCTACAGTTGTATTATTGAGAGCCTTCACTGACTCTACCAGCTCAATTCCATTATCTCCCGCCTTTGGTGCTTCCGAAACTGCGAATACGCTTGAAGTCATAAGTAGAAGTAAACTAAGTGTTACACACAGAAAACTAAATCCTCTAACCTTTTTCATTTTATACCTCCTTATATTTTTTATCACTCTTTACCTATTATATCCAAATATTGTATATTTTTCAATGAATTTTCCTTTCCTCATGTATAGGGTGCTCATGGTTTTATTTGCAAATCCAATTACCTATATAGTAATAACAAACACTGTACCATATTCCACATATTGTATATAATTAACTTAAGGAGGTGTAAACTTATGTTAAAAATTGAACCGGTAAGAAGCTATAGGTCTCCCGATTATCCCGACAAAAGAGTGGTGCTTGAAAATCCTGATATACTGAAAACTCTGCCTCAGCGTTGGAAAGGCAAGGTATATGCCGGCTTCGCTTTTTCTTCCGTTGTTGTCCTGCTTTTATCAGGCTGCCAGCAGCAAGCAACTGCAGGCGTTCCTGCACCACCTGCTTATTTGACAGAGGAAGAAGCCTGCAGCATTATTATTGAAGAGGCTGAGAAATATGGTGTGGAATTTGACAAGACAGGGCTGGAGCTGCAGGATGTCAAGTTCTATATTGACAGAAACACTTCAGAAGCTTCGGCTATTGTTGAACATACTCAAGATATAGAGCTGGACGGCTATGATAAGGAGAAAAAAATAGGCTTTGAGTTTGCTTCGTCAGATGACGTCCAAAGTCTTGCAAAGAATATAGAAGGCCTGACTGAGGATGAAATCCTTTACTTCACGGACGCTGACTATAAGGAGGAGCTGGAGGAGGCCTTAGGGTATCTGGATGAAAAAATCTATTTCCAAACCTTCTACAGCGCTTCATATCCTGACATAGCAGACACCAAGGCGGAGCTGCAGGAGCAGGTCGAAAGCTTTATGGAATGGCTGAAATCAGAAGGTGTGATTTAGGGGGATGAGAGCTTGCATTATACTTTGCATCTGACAAACAACTGCAACCTATCATGTAAATACTGCTATGTGAATAAAGAAACCAAAAGCACTATGAGCCTGGATACAGCTAGGAAGGTTATAGATACCGGTGCCATGGAGGGCGGCTCAACGGGTATTGTTTTCTTCGGAGGTGAGCCTTTGCTTTGCAAGGATATCATTTACAAAGTCGTTGAGTACGCAAGAGCCTTAGAGAGAACGAAAGGCTGCCGTTTTCATTTCAAGGTGGTTACAAACGGTATGCTTCTGGACCAGAGGTTTATTGATTTTACTAAGCTTCACCATATATATGTGGCCTTCAGCCATGACGGTATAAGGGAAGCCCATGACCAAAACAGAGTAGACGCCGCAGGAAATGGAACCTTTGACTGTCTTACTGACAAGATAAAGCTTCTGCTGACAAGCCATCCCTACGCTCCGGTCATGATGGTGGTAAATCCTGAAACCGCCAAGTATTATGCAGCTTCTGTAAAGCATCTTTATGACAGCGGCTTCAAATACATCATCACTTCACTGAATTTTAAGGCCGGCTGGACACAGGATGCCTTGGATGTATTGAGAGTGGAATATAAGAAAACTGCTGATTTCTACTACAAAAGGACGCTTAAGGAAGATAAGTTCTATCTTGAGCCCTTTGAGACCAAGATTGATTCCCACATCAAGGGAGAAGACTATTGCAGCCAGCGGTGTGAGCTTGGTAAAAACCAGGTTTCTGTGGCACCGGACGGCTCTATCTATCCCTGTGTGCAGTTTGTCGGAGATAAGGAATACCTCATAGGTCATATAGATACCGGTATAGACTCCCACAAGCAAGCTGCCTTGTCGCAAGCCAGTCATGGAGAGAAAGTCAGCTGCCTAGGCTGTACAATACGCAGCCGCTGCAACCACTACTGCGGCTGCCTGAACAAACAGACTACAGGCTCTATAAATGAAGTCTCCCCTGTTCTGTGCGCCCATGAACGACTGCTGCTGCCTATTGCCGATAAACTGGCACATAAGCTTTTCAAAAAAAGAAGTGCCATGTTTATACAAAAGCACTATAACGACGCTTACCAAATTATATCTATGATTGAAGATTCCATAGAGAAATAATTCGCTCTTACTCTCTATAAGGGTAGACGTCCTTCTCATCAGGGATATGCTCTCCATAAGAATGCTGTATCGACTGTATGGCTTTGTAGTACTGCTTCGGGGGTAAGCCGAAGGACTTCTTGAAGGCTCTTACAAAGCTGGAATAGTCCTGAAAGCCGCACTGATCTGCTGCATATGAAATCTGCAGTCCTTTCTTTATCAGCATTGCTGCTTTGGCAAGTCTTTTTTGAAGTATGTAGTTATGCAGCGTATAGCCTGTTTGGTCTTTGAAATTGTGCATGAGATAGTATCTGTTTATGTAGAACCTTGCCGCAATGCTGTTTATTGATAAATCACTGTCCAGGTTTTCATTGATATACGACAGCATGTTCACTATTCTTTCATCGTATTGGATGTCTTTCTCATTCTTCTTAGTCTTTGTTCTAAGTATCAATCTGTTCAGATATACTATGAGCTGAAGGAAAATCGAGTTTTGCAGCGTCTTGCCCCCAAACTCCTTTGCCTTAATTTCTTTTTCCAAGGAAAACAGAGTATCTTTGATAACATTCAAATGTTCTGAGTCCATACGAAACAGATTAAGCTTTTCCTTTTGCGTCACCTCAAAACAGGTAAGCAGGTTACTATCCTCGGTACTGTGGCCTGTCAGAAAATTTGAGTTCACCCAAATGATTATTCTTTCATAATACTCATTTGGATCTATATTAGGTTTATGAAGCTCATTGCTGCTGACAAAAAGAATGTCCCAAGGTCTCAGCTTATAATACTTCCCTTCTATTACATAGGTTACATTACCTGAGAGGAAAATTACTATCTTATTGAAGTCGTGGTAGTGAAAGGTATGCTCTTCGGCCTTCTTATCCTTTAAATGAAAGAATCTGAAGTCCTCATTCAGATAACCCTTCTTAATCTTCGATAAAGCACTTTCTTCCAAAATCAATTGCACCTCCCTGTAGAAAACATCTATATTATCATTATAGCACTTTTTGCAACCTATTAGCCATTATTAGCAATTTAATTTGCATTTAGTTAAGGTATAATGTTATAAAAATACATTGGAGGTATGTAAATGAAGTTTTTGAGAGCATATAAATCATCGGCAGTTCTGCTTGCTTCCGTAGCTATAGGCGGTTTAATCGGAGCTGTTGCCGGTCCAAAGGCAGCTGTGGTTGAACCCTTGGGAGACCTCTTCCTAAATTTAATGTTTATGATAATTGTTCCATTAGTATTCTTCAGCGTTACTTCTGCCATCGGCAATATGGTTAGCATGAAAAGACTTGGGAAAATCATGCTGACAGTTTTCATAATCTTTACCGGCACCGCATTGCTGACAGCTGTAATAAGCTTTATTGGAGCCTTAATTATAAATCCTACTCAGGGGATTGATGCTTCAGCTATTCGAGGACTGATGACAAGTACCTCAGAAGGTGCTCAAACAGAACAGGTCAGCCTTTTAAAACAGCTTGTGAACACCTTTACAGTTTCTGACTTTGTAAGTCTATTCTCCAGAAAGAATATGCTTCAGCTGATAGTATTCTCTGTAGGCTTAGGCGCAGCAATCGCTATGGTCAAGGAGAAGGCGCAGCCCCTGGCAAAGCTTCTGGATGCAGGTGCCAATGTGATGATGAAGCTTGTAGATATCATAATGTATTATGCTCCCATAGGTCTTGGATGCTATTTTGCAGCTATCGTTGGACAGTTAGGACCCCAGATACTTCAGGGTTATTTGAAATCCTTTGTGCTGTATTTGATATTATCAGTCATCGTATACTTCGGCCTATTTACACTTTATGCTTTCATAGCCGGAGGCAGGGAGGGCATAAAAGCCTTCTGGAGAAATGCCGCAGCTCCATCTATAACAGCCTTAGCAACATGTTCAAGCGCTGCCTGCATACCTGTCAACCTTGAATATGTCAGAAAAATGGGCGTTCCTATGGATATCGCAGAAACCGTAATTCCACTTGGAGCAAATACTCATAAGGATGGCTCGGTAATAGGCGGAGTTTTGAAGGTTGTTTTCTTATTTGGACTGTTTGGGTACAACATGACAGATATAAGCTCGGTATTATCGATTATTTTTACAGGTTTTCTGGTAGGCGCCGTAATGGGGGCTATTCCCGGCGGCGGAATGATTGGAGAAATGCTTATTATAAGTGTTTACGGCTTCCCGCCGGAGGTTCTTCCTATAATAGCTGTAATAAGTACAATTATCGATGCGCCTGCTACTCTTTTAAACTCCACAGGCAACACCGTGTGCTCCATGATGGTAACAAGGTTTGTTGAAGGCAGACGCAAAGTGACTGAGTCTTTAGAAATTGCATCATAAAACGAAAACGCTAAGAACATTTCTTAGCGCTTTCGTTTTAAACAACAATAGATAAAGCGTCTTGCTTTACACTATGGCTAATATATTATGGTTCCTTTTTGCATCTCCAGCAATCTAAGATAATGATTTGCTTCTCTTAAAACATGGTCCCCCAGCAGTGGCAGAATAATTGATTTAATACTGCAATTTAGCAAGCCTTGTGTCCCGGTCGCTTTGAAATCTCTAATAGCTCTGGTTGCTTTCAGACTATTCAGAGTAACGCTTGTAATATCTATAGTGCTTAAATTTGCAGCTTCAGCTTGTTCAAACAATCTTCTAAATTGTATACCGAAGTTATTTGCAACAGCTATAAGCTCTTCTTCTGTAGGATCCAGAAGTCCCCTGATGAAAAATGCATGTTCTGACATTATTCTGTTCCAAAAAGCTTCTTGTTCTATAATATTTTCTATAGACCCGGAATTAGTTTGAAGTCTTGTCAGAAGTAAAACAAATAGGCGCGCTTCTCTCAAAATATGTTCGATTAAAAGCGGATAATTTACAGTGAAAATCTTGCAGCTTAAAACATCATTTAGTAGTGCGACTTTAAACTGTATTAATTTGTTAGTTAATTCGATTGCCCTTTCATTAATTGATCTAACTCTGAACTCTAATTCAGGACATTCCTTGATATGAACCCCTGGCTGCAGAGCTAATTCCAACGCTGTAAGACCGGTGTCTATTGGTATGCCTGTAAAGAACTGTGTTGCTCTTTCTGCATCTAAAGTAAAGGGTGTAACTACCTCTCCTGATTGCAGAACTGAGGGACTAATCAAGCCATTAGATATTTCCACAGTCTCTCTTAACAATAAGTTGTATTGGTTTTTAAACACGTCTGCTTGCCTTGCCCTATCAGCATTAGCAGGTGTAAAGCCTGCTTCCAGAAATGTCGCATGCTCCTTTTGTATTCTTAAAAAGAACAAGTTTAGCTCTAGGGACTTTTGTATAAAATTATCTGTTGTGAACACATTCAACACCTCTCAAATATCATTTTAGGACATAATATCCCAATTCATTCTATTCAAGAGATGTACAAGTTGTTAATAAAAACAACTCTTCTCATATCATTATCACAATATCAGAAGAGTTTTCAATTTCGAATTATATGAGTACTAAAATGTTATCTTTTCAACAGCATTTCCTTTTTTCTTTTGTATTCCTCTTCATCAATTTCCCCTTTTACAAATCTTTCGTTGAGGATTTCCAATGAATTGTCATAGGACCTTCCACCTCTCATGTTGTTATTTCCAGTTAATTTTATAATTGCATATATAGTAACCCCGATTAAAGCCAAAGGAATAAGCATCATTCCAAACATACCTCCCATAAGTCCATAGTAGCCCCAGCCCATCATAGTCTGCATCTCCTTTCATTATTCTTTATCATGCAAAACATCTCATCTTTATTTTTTCCTGTATTTGAATTTTTTAAAGATAGCTTTAGCTTTTATCTACTGTGCATTCCTGCTGTCCAGCCTTATGCATACCACTATAGGGTATAATTGTGGAGACAATATGGAGATGAAAATATATATTTTTATAAAAAAAGCCCTTGCGATACCTTCAATGCAAGGATATCGGAAGGGCTTTTCCGTCTTATATGGAGTCCTATTGGTTCAGCAGCAATATTATTATCGATGTCAGGCTGAAGCAGATATTTACTAAGTAAAGCACCCAGACCGCCTGCTTCTGATTCAAGCCTGCTCTTAAAAGCCTGAAATGCACCTGGCTGGTATCTGCCTTATAAATCGGCTTACCCTCAGTAAAGCGCTTATACACCACAAAAATATTATCAAAAATTGGCACTCCCAAAGCAAGCACCGGTATAAAAAGAGATAATACAGTAGCTTGCTTAAATGCTCCGTCCAGTGCGATGACGGCGAGAATAAATCCCAGGAAGGTAGCACCGGAATCGCCTACGAAAATGCTTGCCGGGTGCCTATTGTACTTTAAGAAGCCTAGGTCGGCACCTATCAGTATAATTGCCAGCATTGCCGAGTAAACCTGACCCTTTGCCAAGGCAACAATAAATAAGGTGGTTCCGGAAATACAGGATAAGCCTCCCGCCAATCCGTCTATTCCGTCAGAAAAATTTATAACGGTGGTAACGCCGAAAATCCACAGTATTGTTAATATTAGCTGAAGCCCTACAGGCAGTAGGACATACTGATGCGTCAAAGGGTTGGTAAAGCCTTGGAAGCTGATGCCGGACTGGAATACTACATAAGCAGCCATTACCTGAATCAAAAGCTTGGGCAACGCGGGGAAATCCCGTCCGTGAGTCTTGTACCAGTCATCCAAAATGCCAACCATGATAATCAGTATAGCTCCCGAGAAAATCGCCCAAAACTCTCTGCCAAAGTCCTCCACCAACAGGCTGTATGTACAGAAGAAAGATATAAATATGCCTAAGCCTCCTATAAGCGGAGTCGGTTCTTTATGAATCTTCCTCGGATTAGGTTTGTCAACAAAGCCTATCTTCAAGGCTGCAATCTTCAAAAGTGGGATTGTGAATCTGGCAATAATATATGAAATTGCTGCTGCAATCAAATATCGAATGATAAACACTCCCTTCTATGTTCAGCATATAAGTCAGTCTAATTAATCAATCCTTATATTACCAGAAACACCCTCTCATTGCAACTTTCCGCTTCAAGACAGAGTGTAGTATATTTCTATCATGGACAAAAAAAAAGTGTGGAGCAAATATTAACTCCACACTTTCCAATGTCTCACAGGCTGAGACCAGGGGTGTCTTATTCAATTACCACAGCTTGGCTTCCAAAGCGCTCAGCTGGTCGAAAATCACTTTTTCCTTTTCATATATCTCCTTATATGTATCCAAAAGCCTGTCCTTATACTCCAATATAGTACTGTTTGTCAGATAACACTTGTCACAGAGCACATCAATCCTAACCCAAAGACTTGCAACCTCTTTGCACAATGGTTCAAGCACTCGGGTTTCCTTTGTATTAACCATTCGTTTTATGTAGGGCATCAGGTTGCCAAACCCCACCTTATTCAGTCTGACCGGCGAAAACAGCTTTGTTGTAAATTGCGGGGCGTACTTTCCCTTTTGCTCTGACAGTTCATGAAGATGCCTCTCAAAATTCTGCAGAAGCAGTGCCAAAGCATCTAGATTCTTATAATACTTGGTGCCATTGATTGTTACTGTTTTCTGCATTGAGTTATTAATATTGTTTTTTAGAAGTATTCTAAGCCTCTCATCCTCAGTCATATTCTTCATTCGTTCAATTTGAACATAATGACCGGTTCTTTGAGTTAAAAAATCAGATGTAACTGCATCAAAATAACTGGAAATCGGTATTTCCCCAATAAAAGAAAAAAACTTATCTATCACACAGCAGGTTTTCTTTGAAAAATCTACCTTAACCATTGTCGCTGCATGTCCCTGACTGTGATAATGCGCCATATCCGATGTAGTTTTTGTATAATCATTGTAGACATAATAGTGATCGTTGCTATATACGATAGGTTCCTTTTGCTTTAAATACAACTGGTCCAATCTCCCTAAATCAAGTAGAAGCTCCGGGTCAATAGTATGCAGTGAGAATAAGTTGTAATCCTTCATACCCTTGCTGATATATTCAACATGGTCATTGCGGAATAAGGAATCTATGCTTCCAACTACAAGAAGCTCGTTTTCCTTTGATATATATTCTTCTGTAGGCTTAGGGTTGACAAACTCTGTGAAGTGGTCCGGATTATAGATGAAATCAAAATTAATATAGGAAAGGCTCATTGACAGCATATTTTTATACTCTAATATCGCTGATATATTCATAAAGAAGCAGTTGCTGCCAATTTTCAATTTTGGGTCAAGCTCGCTGATATCCCTGTACTTCACATTAATACCTTCCTTCTCATCAATATTTATTGTAATTACACGCTTTGGGTCATTTGCTGAATATAATCCACAAAGGAATTAAGGGTTTCGAATTTATTCGAATTCAAATCTTCATCCCTGAATTCAAAATCAAATTCTGTTTCCATAGCTACCACAAGCTTTATAAAATCTATGGAATTGACTCCAAGGGCCGATAGCTCTACAGCATAGTCAAGCTGTGATGGGTCGGCAAGACCGAAGGCTCTCACAAATATTTCATCTGTCTTTGCCTTTATTAAAGCCTGCACATCCTCCTTGATATTCATATCTTACTCCTCCGCAATTTGAAATTATCAGGCTGATTACTCAATTGAGTAGCGATGATTGCAATAGCCGTCTCCCTGCATCAGGGTTTTGGTCATGGAAAACTTGATATCAGGGTTGAAGCCTTTTACCATAAACGGGTCTACACTGCAAAAAATACGATATCCCCACTCAAATTCTCCTGTTCTTTTAACCAGGTCATGGGCAGGACATTTCCTGCAGTGGATTTGTATGGTTGATTTATTTATCTTGTCAATCTCATAATCAAAGCCTGCTGATTTGGTACAATATATATTCCATATAAACTTCACCAGCGTATCAATATCATTGTTTAAGCTTCTCTGAGCCAAGTCATGCCAGTCCTTTCTCGTTTTTTCATGATAGGCATCCATTATATCAATGATAACCTTATCACCGTACTTTTTTGCCAGTTCATTATATATATAAATCTTCTCTAAAAAGTGATTTGTTTCCCTAAAAATATCTGTATTACTCATGATTTCTCCTTTATAATAAAGCTCTTTTTTCAGTGGCTATAACTCTTAAGCAAGCGCTTTTCTCATGCTTTCAACTATTTCACTGCTTATTTCCGGTATGCCGGGATTAATAAGCTTCTGCTTCACTCCTTGGTTAAAGCTCATGATAAATTTCTTTATATTGTCTAGAGCAATTCCTCTATGCAGCAAATTAAATATGGCAACGAATTCAAAGTTATATTGCGGTCCGAAAATTGAGTTTTGGATTTTAAAAAGCATTTCATGAACCAGGTTGATTGCGGTCTCTGAATCCATGGTGCTGTGCGACCACTGCAGCCCGGAGCCCTTGATGTCATATTTCTCCTTTTGGCCGGTGATAGGTGTATTTATATCGTAGTACCATATCTTTGCATTGTAGAAGGTGGGCTGGCACTCCTCAATAAAGTTAACGGTATCCATGAAGGTATCATAGGTTTCACCCGGAAAGCCCACTATTATCGAAGCAAAAGAAATTATGCCATACTTATTCAGTAGTGAGAGGCCTGTACGATATTTATCTATGGAAGCAAACTTGCTCATATTCTGCAGAATTTGCTGATTACCGGATTCTATTCCTAAGAATACGCCCTCACAGGCGGCTTCCTTCATTAATTGGATAGTCTCCTCATCAACAAACTGACACCTTAAGTTGCTGGTCCATTTGAAGCTGTATTTGTTTCTTATCATCATCCTCAAAATGTCTTTAAAGCGGTCAAGGGGTATATTAAAGGTATCATCTACAATATTTATATATTTAATTTTTCCTGTTTCCTCAATAGTATTGAATTCCCTCTCAATAGCTTCAACACTTATAGTCTGATATTTGCCCGCTTGCTTTGGCAGTCCGCAGAACATACAGGAGAATGGGCAGGAAATTGCAGTTCTGGCAGCAGTGAAGCTGCCTAAGCTGTCTTTAAACAGCTTCCAATTGACTGTATTTTCCTCCAGCTTGTTATCCTCTTCAAGCACAGGTGTCTTTACATATTTATCTCCAAGTCGGTATGCAATATTGTTTATATCGCTGACCGGTATGTTGTTCTTAATTGAGTCAATTATACGGACAAGGGTCGCCTCACCTTGGGCGCTATTGACATAAAAATCAGCTCCTATTGTCTTGAGCAGCTTCTGCTGTGATTCTTCATCCAAGCTGCGAAACTGACTTGCGACATAGGGCGCCCCCACCACTATCTTCGCATCGGTATTGTGCCTTCTGATAAAGCCGATTATATCTATTATTGGAAAAGCCGATACATAAAAAGTAGTGATTATCCCAATGGTGGCTATCTGGTTTTCTTCAAGCAGGCTTATCAATCTCTCTTTTTCATCCTGAAAAAAGTTTATAAACTCAAATGATAGCTTCCTTCTGTCCAGATATGTACCAAGATAAGCTATTGCAGGGCTGAAGATATTGTCGAAATTCATAGGCCCGATTCCGTCATTCATATCTCTGTTTTCGTAATAAAAGGTGTTGAATACTTCAGAAGCCGTAAGGGGTAAGCCCTTGTAGTTTATGAAGTTAATATTCAAATTCTTATAATCGATTGAGTCCTTACCCTTAGCTCCCATTGTTTTCTCAACTATGGCAAAAGGCATATCGTTGTAGCCGATAAATACGCAATCAATCACTTTCTCACTTCCCTATTATTTCATATTACACGCGAATCAATATTAAATACTTGACCGCTCACACCCAGCATCTTGTCTGAAGAAAGATACAGCACAAAATTGGCTAAGTCATTCAGGTTGTTGTCCGTTCCCAAAATACTTAAATTCTGTGCCGTTTCTTTTTTTGTTTGGTTTTCTCTGTTTAAATCTGTAGCAATATAGCCGGGACAAATGGCATTTACGCTTATATTAAAAACCCCCAGCTCTTTAGCTAGGGCTTTAGTGAAGCCTATGACAGCAGCCTTTGACGCCGAATAATTTACCTGACCTCCGCTGCCAAGCTGTCCCTTTAGTGAAGAGATGTTTATTATTTTCCCCTGATGTTTCTTAATCATTTCCTTCGAGAAAATTTTACAGCAGTTGAAAACTCCATTTAGATTTATATCTATAACCTGCTGCCACTGCTCATAGGACATCATGGCCAACAGATTGTCGCTGCAAATTCCGGCATTGTTTATCAATATATCAACCTGATCAAAGGCGTTTATGGTTTCCTTATACAGCTTGAATACCTCTTCCTTCTTTGTTATATCCGCTTGAACCAAGATACAGTTTTCATTGAATTGGTTAATTTCATTGTACAGTTCAAGTGCGTTTTCATAGCTGTTGAAGTAGTTTATTACAACCTTTGCATGCTCTCTTGCAAATTGCCTCGCAAGCTCACGACCTATTCCCCTTGAAGAACCGGTTATTACAACTACCTTCTGCGAAACATCGACAAGCATCTTATCTCCCTCCACATCCTTAAAACATTTACAAGCTGTTTACTGCCGGAACACCTTTGCAGAACTTAACCCTGTGTACCTAAATATCAGATAAAAAATCCGTAAACCAACTTATCATTTTACTGTCCATTTCCTCACTATCAGACGCCAGCTTCTGCAGAAACTGTTTCTTTGGTTTTAGATTCATTTTCACACTATAGATATATTTAAACAACAGATTGAAGGCTCTGTTTCTAAACTCCAAGGCTTCCTGCTTCAGCAGTTGAAAAGCTTCTGTATCAGATAATTTGTATACATCCTCAAAAATCTCAAACAGCACAGTACAGCTTCCCACGCATGCCATCTTTAGAAACTCTGTTTTGTAGTCCACTCCGTTCTCAATGTCTGTAATAAAATCGCTTAATGGACTTCTGGAATACCCCGATAGTATCTCCCTGACCTCTTCTCGGAACCATAAGCTGTTTGTCGGGACTTCCCCCTTCCGGAAGGAATTATATGAATAACTGCCATGACCATGCATCCCAACCATGTCACCAAGAGCTTCTTCCTCCAGGTATAGCCTGAAGAATACACTTGTGTCTGCCAGCTCATCAAAGAGCCTGATTCCATAACTGACAGAATTATCATAGCAGATAAAACATTTCTTCTTATTGTTGCAGCCCGCTATAAGCACCTCATGAACTTCGGAATGTTCCTCCGAGCCCCTATAGTTGTAATGGTAGGGAAGACTATTTGTAGTTACGTTTACATAGCCAATCCCCCCTGTTTCAAGCATTCCTCGCAGACTATCGATAAAATCATGGGGATTGCTGAAGCTATAGACATTATTAATTACCCCCAGTTTATGAAAAAACCTGTCTCTAAGCTCTTTCCTGTCATTAAGCTTGAAAACAAACTGGAACATCATTAATAACATGTATAATTTCGCGCTATCCCTTGATGTAATGGTCTCAATAATTTTTGTGATTATCAAATCCGTACAAATTACACTGTCTCCCCTGTATGGCAGAGTTGGTGCAAAGGGATAGGCCTCACTGTCTCCATCTTCAACAAATATCGTTCTCAACTGGTTCACTATGGCTTGGCTCTGCCTCTCAACATTTAATCTAAATGCCGCTTTATCTCCCATCTTTTATCCCTCACTAACTGCTTGCACTTCTGTACTGCAGCATGCATTTATTCCATACAACCTGACTGACGGCAAAGAATATTACACAATATAGCAATGAGACTAATACTGACCTATATGACAGCCCCTTTAGCAGAACCCTGACCGGAAAGTCTACTAAAATCCCCATAGGCACTACAGTCATGAGAGCAAACTTCACTATGCCGCTGTAAATACTTGTGGGGTATGCCATAAAGGTTGCAATAGTCAAAAACAGCCCGTTTATATTGGAGGTTCTTATAAGAACCACAGCAATAGCCGAAACCATTGAATATAAAGAGTTCAGAATTATTGATCCCATAATTATCATGCTTATGGCAATAATCACTTGACTGAAAGTAGGTACAAAAGCCATCTTAATCGAAGAATATACTATTAAAATAAGCCCGAAAAGCACTACGAATATTCCGTTAATGTTGCAGTTGTTGAATGTCAGTAAAAATCTGCTGTTTATCGGCTTTAAAAGTATATAATCCATAGTGCCCCTCACCACATGTCTCTCTATGCTTGCCATGCTGCTGAAGGTAAAGGTATTGAACAATGAAAAGGTAATCTCATTCATACCCAGAAAAAAAATCAGCTCATACTTAGTCCAGCCGTTAATGGAGCTTGTATTCAGAAATATTATGTCTAGGAAGACTATTTGCACAGCCGCCCAAGTACACCAGTACATCAGATTTATAAAGAAAACCTTTCTATACTCGGTCAATACCAGAACGCTGGATCGTACCAATGCGACAAGTACCTTTAAATAATTGACCATCCTTTAACCTCCCATGGCTGTATATTTCTTCAAGCCTTTTTTGAATATGAAAGCTGCGATAAAGTGCAGTGCCACTATATAAGCCACTGCCATTATTACATTATTCAAAATTTCTCCTGAGCTTAAGGTATTGGTAAACCCTGCAATGGGCATCTGTATGATGAACTTGAAGGGCAGCAGCTCAGCTATGTTCTTTATTGCAGCCGGCATGTATTTATAAGGAATCATGCCGCCGGAGAGTATATCTACAAACATGGTGTAAATAAACTGCAAGGCTTCAACTCTCATCAGCCAGAAGGCAAAGAGCTGGATAACCAATGCGATGTAAAAGGATACGAAAAAGCCAAGTACCAGAAACAGTATCCCAACCAGATAATTGTAGTCCCATATCACTATATAGCTGCTCATAAACGCCACTATTGCCAGTATGATTATCCACAGTCTGCTTGCAGTCATAACTGCTCTTCCAAGCTGCTGGGCCAGCTCGTATTTGAATATTGAGAAGGGCTTAAGCAGCCAGTTAGACAAGCTCCCATCAAGGATATTGCTTGCAATGGTCAGCCTGTTGCCGGTAAGCTGCATTATTATGCTGACAAAAATAAAGTATGTAATTATGTAATTGGTTTCACCTGCAAAACTCGGATTGCTGTTTGCTATAGCAAGCCACAGGTAGCATTTAAGCACCACATACAAAATGTCGCTTATATATCCGAACAAAATATTCATCTTATATGTCAAGCTAATTGAAATATGTGAGCGCATAATACTTATAAATGCCATCATTTCTTATTCTCCAATAACTTAATTATTATTTCCTCCAAGGGTTCAGGTTCAATGAAGAAATTATTCCTTATGTCCGGGTCATTGATGATATTTCCTATAACAGCTTGTCCCTCTGACTTATCCACCTTCATCATATATCTGTTATCTTCCTTGCTTGCGACAGTCAGATGCTGCAGATATTCCGGCAAGACAAAACCTTCCTTAGCCTTGATGGAAATATACATAAACTCACTGCAGTCAGCTTCATAAATCAGCTTTGAGATAGAGGAATCATATACTATTTCCCCCTTATTAATAAGTACAGCTCTTTCCGCTACCTTTACTATATCCTCCATGTTATGGCTTGTTATGATGCAGGTTATATTGTTCGCCTTAAGATACTGCTTGAGGAAGCTTCTGATTGAGTATTGACTTTGAATATCCATACCGATTGTCGGCTCGTCCAGAAGTACAAATTTAGGGCTGTGCAATACCGATAAAATGAATTCCATCTTTACTCTCTCTCCCAGGGAGAGCTGTCTTGACGGAGTTCGAAGCAGATGCTCAACGTGCAGCAATTGTGATGTTTCATCAATTATACGTTTGAAATCGTTATCATTTATCTTATAGATAGCTTTATGTATGTTGAAGGTTTCCATAGGCGGCAAATCCCAGATAAGCTGATTTTTCTGCCCCATGAAGAAGGATAGCTTCATCAGATATTCCTTTTGTCTTTCACTTGGTATGTATTCTCCTACATGAATACTTCCTTCCTTAGGCTGCAATAGACCGGATATACATTTTAGAAGTGTGGTTTTCCCCGCTCCGTTTAAACCGATTAAACCGACTATCTCTCCTTCATTAATCTCCAGATTAATGTTTTTCAGCGCCGGTATTATGACTCTGTCGCGTTTCAAGGAATTCATCAACAGCCGCTTCTTGCCTTCCTTATGCTTATACACGGTATAATTGTAGTTAAGCTTTTCTATCCTTATCATTTTATCTCCTACTTTTCGATTTATTTCTTGTGCATAAGATTATTTTACAACAAATAAATTATCAGTTCTACCCATTTATTCCTCAATTTTACATATCATAAATCGTACATATCCTTCAGGTTGTCTATTAAAGTCTCTACACCAGCTAATTCCGACCTATATAGCTTCATTTTCAATTCCTTCAGCTTTTCTTCCTGTTGAGGAAGCAGTCCGCCCTTAATAATGATTTCTGCAATGATTTCACTCAATGTGCTCATTTCTCTTTCTCCAAAGCCCCTGTATGTAACCTCCTGCACCCCTATCCTAAGCCCCTTGCTTGTACTCATAGGAAGCGATATAGTATTTACCACTACACCGTATTCAGCCAGCTTCGA
This sequence comes from Clostridia bacterium, assembly GCA_029238945.1. Classification (GTDB taxonomy): domain Bacteria; phylum Bacillota; class Clostridia; order Lutisporales; family Lutisporaceae; genus GWB2-37-7. The sequence continues at coordinate 24,819 of JAQZBM010000001.1, read as the reverse complement.
AGCAATATCGACAGCGTTCCTTTCTGATGTATCCACCCAAAGCTGGTGGCATGCTGAAAACTTGCCGTCCTTCTCGTATACCCTGATGCCCGATTTCTTCAGCTTGTTTCCCAATGTGTTGGCATTGCTTATTACCTTGCAGGCGAAACCCTCGAAGAAGGCTCCGCCTTTGTCCAGCATGAGCGCCAAGGCTGCAATGTCAGCAACGTGGTGATGGGAAATATACATATCGTACATAAGGTCGTAAAGCATGAAATACAACCGCTTATTTGTAAGAAATACTCCTTTGTGGGGCCCCGGAAAGGTCTTGTGGGTAGTGCCTATCACTACATCCGCGCCTTCCTCAAACGGACTTTGAAACTGTCCTCCCATTATCAGTCCCAAAACATGAGATGCATCATAGCAGATTATCGTCTCATTGCCAAGGGTCCCTCGCAGTTCACGAAGGTTCAGGGGAAATGTAACATTCATCATATCTATGTACACTATTTTTACTTTAGTCTTTGTCAATTCCTGCTCCAAGGCTTTTATATCAATCTTGAAATTATTGCTCTCGAAGGGAAGAAAATAATGCTTCAAGCCAACACGTTCAGCAATATATTTAGTAGCTGAATGTCCGCCGTATTCCGGAGGAATGGACATTATCACCTCTCCCTTTTTAGTCATGCAGCTGATTGTGCTTAACATCATATTCAGCCCGGAAACAGGCTTGAGAGATGAGTAATTAACCTTCATAAGGCTTCGCAGCTCTTGGTTGCACCTTTCCTCCAGCTCATTCAGCTTATCTCTGCCCGGGAACTTGGGCAAGCTCTGACTAAGTGTTCCCATTTTCTCATCAAAGCAATATCTGTGAATAATATCTGTTACATAGGGAAGCTTCGCATCAGGCGGAAACCAAGCCTCGCTGGCAATCAAGTTAACAGCCTCCGAGGTTTGTCTGTGAGCATTTTTTATCATATCAAGAGTTTTCACAACAACTCACTCTCCTTAAAATCCTCCACTTCAACTAAGAAATCCGAGAAATGCTCATCGTTATCCCACAATATATTATTGATACGCAAGGCAGACTCCCTGAGTTCTTCAGTAATCGAGCTGCTATTGCTGTTCATCAAGGCTTCTTCCTTCCTGTAGTAATCGCTCTCCTTCAGCTCTTCGTATGCTTTGTAAAACTCCAGCAGTCCTTTTGACGTATAAACCTTCCCCATGTTGTCGATAGCTTTATAAACTCTGTCCATGAATTCTCTTTCCTCGCCCTGAGCCTTTAATATTGCAGCTTCAAAGTTATCAGGGCTGAAGGTAAATTTTGATATAGATTGACTGAACCTTTGAGTGATGCCGTATACTGCGTCGGCAATCATGGCACTTTGACAGTTATCAGACTCGTCTGCATCAGTGGCAAGCATGCTACCCAGACTTTTTGGCTTTGTTATCAGAGGAGATACCAGTATGAAATCAACACCAATCTCAAGTATGTACCTACAGGTGTCGAAGAATACTGTCAGGGCGTTCTTATTGCTAAGCCCGGGTATTCCAAGCAGTATATTGGCGCATACCTTAGCCCCGTTTTCATGTATCAGTTCTATGGAACGTTGGATTTGAATGTTTGTTATATTCTTATTCAGCCAGTTATTTCGAAGCCACTGGTTTCCAACTTCTATACCAATGCCGATTGTAAGACTTTTTCTGAATACCTGCTTCCATTTTTTCACCTGCTCAGCCGTCACGCTGGATGCTCTGGCTGATACAATACCGATTTCAGGTGAGGTATTATATACGCTGTCCTCAACAAACACATGTCTGAAAGCTGCCTCCGGAAATTGCACAGTATCCATAATGTCATGTATTGATATCTGTTCGATTAAAGTGGGGCTGCATTTTGCCCCTCTGATTTTTTGGAAGCTGTACTTTACTACATCAGCATAGGCCTGCTCATCCTTTTCCAGCAGTGCTCTGAGCCTTGCCACCTCTCCTACTCTTGCAGAATCCCAGTCGCAGAATGTACAGCCTGAGATTCTGTTCTTCTTGAACTGATGCTGGCATCCGATAGTCTCTACAATGGTTAAGGAGTGTAAATCAGACAGAAATACCTTTTCGGCCAATTTATTTATGTCATTCCGGCACAGCTCTTTCAGCTCTTCCGTACTTTTACTCCTCGACGCCCCTAAGGCTTCTGTGTATGCTTCATAAGTGCTCTTCCATATTTCACTCATAACTTTATCAATAAACATCTTCTTAAGTCTCCATTAATATTATTTTTTTATCCTTGTCAAACTTCTCAGCAGCATATCTGAAGGAAACTCTCGGCATGATGTGTTTGTTGCTCATGAGGTACTTGAATACCTCATCAGAATTAGGGACTGAATACTCCTTAAGCATCCAGCCATAGCCTTTCAATACCAGATTATGCTTGTCATTCATAAGCTTATCTGCTACAGCCAGCGGGTCCAGTCCATCAAACTTTCCCTTTTTAATCGGGTATATCAGAATTACTGCAGCTGCACGTCTTACCCAAAATTTGCGGTGACTTGTCCACTTCATCACCTTATGGAAAAGCTCATTATGCTGACTGATAAGCTCTCCAAAAGCATGGGTGCAGAAATCGTCACAATCGCCCCAGTCACTGACATACTTTTTCAGCCACCTCTCAAAAATGCGGAAGGTGCCTTTTTTATATTGTTTTTTCATTCTAAAAGCCCAATCATATGCTACAACACCTAATGCCCATGTTCTTTTTTCCAGAAGCCCTTCGCACAATCCGAGAACATTATCTATGCTTTTGTCCTTGATCAGCCTAAAGACTCCCGCAGATACTGAGCGTACCTCTGCTGTGGTAAAATTGGGCTGCCGGCTTAACTCATATATGCGCTCCTCTACCTCTTTTACAATATCGATTTTACTCTCTATGCTCATGGACTTCCCCTCCCTTCGTTAAGGACTTGAAGCGTCTGTATTTCGCTTCTGCATGCTTGTTGTAGCCGTCATATCTGCGACACACATCAAGCCGAACCTCTATATCGTCACCTATAGCTTCTGACATGAATTCAGTTAAATAGCTCCTTGCCGCTGCCCGGGCAGCTTCGTCCCATACCGGCAGCTGCTCAAAGCAGAATAGGAACTTATCATAGTCAGTCTGCTGAACCTGGTAATATCCTATTTCACCCAACAGGCTTTTCTCCAAGAAAAACACTGCATCATATACAATATATGGCTCCAGCCGCTCTCCATTCGAGCGCATTATCATGTCCGAGTCTCTATAGCCCGTAAGCATAATCGCCGGCTTGTCACCGTACTCGCAATCCTTGCACTGCACTTCCTTGCCCAAATCTCCAATGTCATATCTGAGAAATGGAGTATCAAGATAATTAAGGCCTGTTACCAGAATCTTTTTCGAAGCCTTATCCCCATAGTCCTTATCTACAAATTCCACGAAGGCATTTTCATCCAGTATGTGATAGCAGCCATGGCTGCATGTACCGGCGATGAAATTGACTTCATTTGAGCTGTAAATGCATCTGGGGGTTATGTTGAAGACCTCCTCTATGAGTTTTTTCTGCCAGTCCAGACAAGGCTCACTATGGAGCTCGATATATTGAAATTCATAGGATAATCCATGTCTCTTAAGATAGCTTGCGTATTCAGCAACAGCAGAAGGAGAGCCTGTCATCCACTTGACAGAGTGCTCCCTGACAGCCTTATGCATCAAGCCTAAGCTTTCATCGTCATACTTGACCAGCAGGTACTGAATACCTGCATTTCCATCAAGCAGGTATGATATGTCCTTGTTGTAGAAAATACTCTGAGTCTTTTTGTTCATTGGAAGAATCCACAGATATTTTGAGGTTATATCGAAGGCTTTCTGCCTTATCCTGTATAAATTCAAGGTAAAGTAATTTCTTATGTCATCACTTTTGGAATGAAGCACTTCAATGGGTATACCTGTTGATCCGCTGGTTATAACCATGTTTAAGTTAAAGCGCTCCAGATACTTATCTATAGCCTTGTAGTCTTCCTTGATTGACCTTAGGTAATCAAAGTCCATCCTGTCAGAAATTGAGCTCACAATGAAATCATAGTTATTTCTTTTATAAATCTCTTTCGTTGTTATTGGTATCTTTAGAAAATCCTCGTAGGTTTCTATATTTTCAACATCAAGCTTCAGTTCTTCAAAGACCTTGCTGTAATATGGCGTAGTGCCCGCTGCCTTCAGAACTCTTCTAATCTTATTGAGGTTCATATTCTGAATCATAGCTGCCTCCATAATTCATTAATTCCATCTCAAATTTCTGTAATTCCTGTTCTGCCTTTTCATTGCCATATAATTCATAAGCCGCACCATGAGCTATGTCCCTAAGGGTCTTATGAATATCCTGATAGCTGTCCTGTCTTTGATATCTATCCCTATACTCTATGTATTGCCTGCTTTTTCTAAGCTCCTCAATGGTGTTAAATAAAGAATCGTAATTTTTCATAGCCCCAATGTCAAGCATTCTGGTAAGTGAGCTGACTATCTCCTTGTTTTCATCTGAAATGCCCACTTCGCTAAAGTAATCTTCGAAATTAAGTGAACTGAACATAATCTTCTCTAAAAAATTCTTCCTGCTTTTGAATGCCCATATGGCGTCCAGAATAATAAATAGCGAATCCATGCTTCTATCCTCATGGACTATGCCTCTGTCTGCATATTCCCTCTTATCCTTAAAACAATTGTATATAAGGTTTTGCAGAGTATATGTTTTCCTGACCAAGGGTGAAATCATTATTGAATCACTGCCGAACTCATATAGCTTCTCTATAGAGCGGATAAATATCTCCACGCATTGCCTGTCAGTCAGCCCCGGCAGCGATATCAGCAGGTTTAGTGATACTTTGCAATCCATCCGGTGAGCTGTATCAATGGCCTTTTGCAAGGTATCATCAGATAGGCTCTTATTCAGCCAATGATTTCTCAGCCATTCGTCTCCCGTCTCAACACCTACACCAAGTGTAAGCTGCTTCCTCACGATTTTCTTCCAATAGCTGATTTTATCTTCTGTAATACTCTCAGCCCTGACCTGCACAAGTCCTATATAAGGCAGTGATGAATATATCTTTTTATCCATAAACAGATAATCAAGCTCGTCCTTTGTTACTTGAAAGTCGTCAAAGCAGTCATGCAAGGCGAACTCCTCCATCAGCTTAGGTGAATTCCCTTCCCCCCGCAGTATCGCAAGGGATTTATACTGTAATTGCTTGTATAAGTCGTGGTCTTTTTCTCTCAACACCTTTACCTTTGCAGGGTCGGCAAGATATGTATCATTCCAATCGCAGAAGCTGCATCCGCAGTGCACGCCATTTCTTACGTTATGAGAACAGCCTGGCGATACGAAGATAGTCGTACCATGTAAAGCTGAATCCCCTGTATCTATGGGGATTAAGGAGCTTTCCAATTCTTCATATAGGCTCTCTGCATTTCTCTCCTCAGCCTCTTTCTGAGAGCTTTGGTATTTGCCTGAAACCGGCTTCAACACTTCCCTCATTATTCCTTGTATGAACATATTATGCTTCCTCCCTGTCTACCCGGTGAAGGTTTATTATTTTGGCTTTCCCTAGGTTTCTCATTAAGCACTTGCTGCCTGCTTTTCAATTAAGTCAACAACTATGTTGTGTAAATTCCTGATGTCAGCTAAAAGCGACATATTTACACCGCCCATCTCAAAATCAATGCCCCATTTATTTTCGATTGCAATCATAAGTAGAATTAAAGCTATGGAGTTATACGACAAATCATCTACCAAATTCATATCTTCATTTATTTCCTCCGGGTTCATCTGGATTTGACAATTCTGTATTATCAGCTCTTTTAACTCATTGAATATATCCATTTTTACCTCTTCACCTTTCCTGAAATAGTTTTATCTAAGCTTGAAACAAAGTTGATTTTTGATGGAAGCTTATAATCTGGCAGGCTTTGCTTACACCAGTTAATAATCGATGCCCGCAATGCTTCCTGATTGTATCCCGCCTCCGGCACAATCTGAGCCATCGGCTCCTCACCGTAAACAGGGTGATAATCCTTCGTTACCACAACTTCCGCTACGCCTCCTACCTTCTTGATGCATAGCTCAATCTCCTCAGGGTAAATATTCATGCCGTTGCGGATGATTATGTTTTTCTCCCTGCCTGATATAAACAGATATCCCTCACTGTCCAAGTAGCCTCTGTCTCCGGTATTTAGCCAGCCGTCCCTTAAAACACCTGCCGTCGCAGCAGGGTTTTTGTAATACCCCTTCATAACGCTGCTGCTTCTGACATAGATTACGCCTTCCGCTCCATGGGCGCATTGGTTATTTGGGTCATCTGCTATTTTTATCTCTACGCCGTCTATTGCCTTCCCCACGGTATCTACCAGAGTACCGGCCTTTGGAAACAGCATGGTCGTAATCCTTGGCGAATGTTCAGTCTGCCCATAGGTCTGTACCAGGGTTGTACCCCTTAGCTTTTCATTTAAGCCTTCTATAACCTTCATATCTGGCTTAGCTCCTCCAAAGCACAGGTACCGGAACACATTTTCCTCAGCCAGTAGTCCATCCTTCTCCAGAGCCTTATTCAGAAGATATAGAATCGATGGTACCACCGTTGTATTTGTAACCTTATGTTCATTTACTTTCTTGAGAAACGATATATGATTGAAACCTCCGGATGAAATATACAGTGAAGCACCCATATAAATGTGTGCCAGTAACTGAGATGTATGACAGTAGCCAAAACACATGGGCAATACAATCATGGATTTGTCATCCTTATTCAGCTCCATTGAAGCTATATGAGCCTTTAGGTTGTCAATAACCCCTCTGTGTCTCAGCATTACATACTTTGGATTGCTTGTAGTACCTGAGGTTTTCAGTATAGTTGATACCTCGTCCGGAGAAATATTTTCTGCAGCACAGGACTTAACTTGTCCTTTATTTATAAAAGTTTTATTGCCCTCCAGCACATTTACAACACAATATTCCCTATCCCGGTCTTTCAGGGCAGAATCCAATGTGATTAATCCATGAGGGCCGGTTATGATTGTATATAAATCTGCCTGTGTTGTTATATCATAGATTCCTTGCTGCTTCTCAAGCTCGGAAATCGGAACGCAAATCCTTCCTGCTATCTGAACGGCAAAATAAGCTATGATAAACTCTATGGAGTTTGAAAGGTATATACCCACGTTTGGCGTATCCGCCTCAATTTTCGAAATTTCCTTAGCTAAGTAAGATGACTTTTGAAGAATTTCACTGTAAGATATGGATGCATAATCTGTACTGACCTTTTGGGCAGTATCCCCGGAATGTTGTTCCAACACCTCTAAAATTTTATTCATAATTCCTCCCACTGCAGCTGCAAGCGGCTTTGCTTGCAGTTTTGCTTTCGAGCATGACTCCTTTGCACTACTCTTTGCGCTTGGGAGTCATGCTCAATAATTGCCAGCCATTAGCTTTACTATCTGCCTGACAGCGCCCAGCTTTCAACAATAAATTCCGGTATGTCAATATTCAGAGCATAGCAGTATGCAATTATTTGCCCGATATGTAAAGCCTCATGGGCTATCATAGCTGCAATATGATATGCTAAATGTTCTTTCTCTCCAAACCATACAACCTGTCCATTTTCATTTGCCTTTTCCAGCACAGCAAACAGCTTCTCATCCACCTTTTGCATGTTATCCAACAGCTCTTGCTTTGTCAGCTTGCCTTCAATATCTGTATCTGCCGGACTATTGAACTCCATTACTGAGCTGTTTATAGCGTCAACATAATCATTCTGAACCTCAAACATTTCTTCGAAATGCTTTCTTAATGTATCCAGTCCTTCTCTGGGAAGCTTCCTGTCAAGATCACCGTCACTTAATTCGTTGATAAAACTGGTTGAGCAGCTTCTGATAAATTCCCATTCCTTTTTCAGAGCTTCTATACTTTTTCCCATTTTATATTCTCCTTTATCATAAAATTATTTATTTCTCTCATGAGCCATGGGGTAAGAGTCAAGAAGCTTTGCATGCTTTTTCTCTTGTTATACCCCTCTCCTTCCTATATTAATTTATAATCACTCATGCAAAGTAAGCTTCCCCTTGACAGCCTTGCCATAACTCTGAATAGCGCAGCTATATTTGCAGTATCTAGAATCTATGCTTAATCCAATACTTGAAGGCGTCAGTATAGCTTTCATGGTAAAAACCGGTGTAGTCAAATGAAAAAAATCTTTTTATCATAGCAAAAAATCCTTTCATATACCTACTCCTTCCATAATTTGAGCAGCTGCTTTTACCAATCGATGCAGATATTAATACTTCTGCCTGACAAGCTGTTCTTAATTTCCATTTCTCCGCTTATCAACAATTTTAAGACTCTTTCCTCTGGCAGTTGATACTATACCTCCTGCCGAAGGATTTATCTTAAATGCAGCAATACCGGCATTTGTAAGAGCCTCAATGTCTATAGAGCACTTTGAAAGCATATTTTCTATCCTGGCTATGTTGTCGCCGCTTATTTGAGGTGAATCAACATATATCGTCAGCCGGATCTGATTATCAGCTTGCTCTATTATGCATTGCCATGCTGCGATATCATGAAGCTCATTTATTAATATATTTTCTATGTGATATGGATAAAGCTTAACGCTGTCATAGATTATTGCATAATCACACTTTCTGCCCAGTATATCCACTTCGTCCCTTCCGCCTGAACGGGGTTTGATTATATCTTGCAGCTCATATCTGATAAGGGGAGTACCCTTGTGATATAAGCTGGTAACTACCAATACGCCTGCTTCACCAGCCTCCGCCGGTTCTCCATTTTCATCTAAAACTTCAAATACAAAGTCATCGTCAAATAATGTAATTCCACTATGGCTGGTCTGACCGGCACCCAATCCGTCAGTTTCTTCACTTCCGTACTGATTATAAATTTGAGCACTAAAGGTCTGCCATGCAGCTGACCTAAGTCCTTCTGTAAGGAGTTCTCCTGCAGACATTATGCTTTTCATCTGCAGCTTGCTAACCCCGTTTCTTTCCCTTGCCAATTTTATTAGATTCCTCAGCCTGGACGGTGCAACATCAAGTACATTTGCCTTCAATAAAGTCATCATTTCTAATGCAACCTCATCAGAAACATTGCCCAAGGGTATTGCCAATGCCCCCATTCTCTTTGAGGCTTCCTGAGTAAGATCTCCATAGCCCCATATTCCAAAGGGTTGTGCTATTGCGACTGTATCACCCGCTTCTACTCCGCTCCATTTCATCATTTTAATCTGGTTTGATACGCTTCTTTCGAAGTCTTCCTCGCTTCTAAACATCAGCTTAGGACTGTTTTTAGTTCCTGAGCTGGCGCATACCTTGAAAACAGGAATATCAGACCGAAAGGAGGTTGAATACATAACCAGCTCAGTATGGGGTACAATCGGCAGTCCGTCGGGGAGCTTTACAGAGTCAGGGTCAATACCATTCTCATCATAAAGCTTCCTGTAATAAGGGCTGTGATTGTATGCAAAACATACTATCTCTCTCATTTTTCTCAGTATGTCTTCATCAAATTTGTTTATCAAGCCTTCCACTCCCTTATTAATTGAACAAGCTTTCTATTGACTAATTCAGAAAGCTTCTTACTCATTTCATCTGTTACATGCTTCGTTCTGCTGAGAACTCCTTGACAGCCTGTCCACTGAATTGGCACAGGATGTCTGTAAATTCCGGCGGGGATAAGATTATTACAGTCCACCAGTTTGTTGAGGTCTACACTCTTGGGAATATAGTAGTTGATTAGCGCTGTTTCTGCCTGACCGGCATGCTCTGCATGCCAGCCGGGGAAATAGCCGAATATATCCAGCATTTCATCGTCATTTATAACACTCCACCAGCTTGTTACCATGATATCCGTATCGTCAAGATGTTTACCTTCACGGCATTGCTCCACCGCTTCAAACAGAAATGCCTCATTCTCCCAATGAGCATTCAGTACAAAAATCTTCTTGGCACCGGCAGAAGCATATGCTTGGATTATTTCCTTGTAAAAGTCAGTGATAGTATTGCCCTTTACATAAATGGTGCCCGGATATGACAGTCCTCCGCCGCTGTTTGGCAGGCTTCTTGCTCCATAGGTTATTGCAGGTGCTATCACTGCATCAAGCTGTGTACTGATTTCTTCGCTAAGCTTATCGGCGATTAGGGTATCTACCCCCAGAGGAAGCTGCGGTCCATGCTGTTCAATAGAACCCACAGGTATTATTAAAATGTTGTTCTTTAGCATCTCTTGAACCTCAGTCCATTTGAGATACTCATATCTTATTACACTCACTTTAGTCCTCCTGTTCCCTGATAGTCCTGCTGCTTAAATCCTTCAAGCAAACACCTCTTGATGACAGCTCTTCACTTAGTTCTTTATACAGCTCACCTATCGCACCTAGTTTTCTCTTGAATATCAGCGAGCAAACCTGCACTGCACCGGCACCTATATGCACATAATCCATAATATCCTGAGCTGTCTCTATGCCGCCTATACCGACAATCTCCAGCCCAATATCCGATATATCATATATTGCCTTTAGAACCAAAGGCTTCAGAAGAGGACCTGACAGTCCTCCCGCACCGCCCAGCTGCATGCTGCCGTTCTTTGGATTTAGTATTATTGCGGGCAGTGTGTCTGATAATGATATCCCTTCAATGCCGCTTTCCTTAATGCAGCTTGCCATCTCCCTGTTTTTTTCCCTGGATGTAGCTATAAGTATTTTGACTAGGATAGGGACATTGACAGCCTTTCTAACTGCGCTGCAGAATGCCCTAAGCTGCTCAGAAATGAAGCAGACCGGATCACTTCCGAAGGTTGGACAGGATAGTCCAAGCTCTATTACCTCCACTCCGTGGGATACCACAAAACGCGCCAAATCTGCCAAGTCTTCCGGTGTATCGGCGAATATGCTTGCTATTACCTTTCTGCCTCGCAGTGTCTCTAAAATTGACGCCCATTCCTCCAGGCTTTTTGTAGAATATCCATCCCTGTTAAAGACCAGGTCTCTATATCTTGTGCATCCGCTGCTATTACTATTTTTAGCTGTGATGGTCTTAGTCACCACAGCAGCTGCCCCATTGGCAAATGCATTATTTATAGATTTTTCATCATTGCTAAAGGGTCCCGATGCCAGTATTATCGGGTGCTCCAGCTCCCAATTAAATAATCTGACCGAAGTACTGCTCAATCAAATCACCTCTTTATCTGTTCCAGCCTATACCTCTGCTACACTTTTATCCTGTGTCAGCAGATACTGGATGACACTTATTATCTTTTCAGGTGTATTGACTATTTCATCTATATCCAAATATTCAAAAGAAGTTATGGACCCTAATCCGCGAACAAGCATCGACAGTTGGCTGCACATCAACACTTCTCCCACCAATATGATTGGCTTACCCAGCTGAGATGCCCAGCCTATCTCTACATATGTACCGTCGCTCCTGACATAGCTGCCTGATTCATCCTTTGGTAAAAATGCAATATAGATATCGCAGTGCTTCATCCAGTTGAAGTCTCTTAGGCATACCTGGTCGCATCTTAAATCCTGTGTCAGCTCTCCAAACTTCTCCGCAACATGTGCAGAATATACCTTATATCCTTTACACTCAAACATATTTATCAATTGCTTAATTGTGTATTTAATTTTTTCATCGAAATTTCCATCCAAGCTCATAGCATATTGAATTGGACCACCCAAAAACACTGATTTACCCTTCATTATTTCCACACCTTTGCGTACATTTTTTATCTGCTGTTCGCGTTTATACCGGTCTTCTGCGTTGGCTTACTACACAGAGTAATACCTTATTGACCCGCCTTTCAACTCCAGAGAATTCAGTACCCAAGAGGGCCTCTTTCTTATGGGAGCTACTTGAAATTGCGATGTCGACAAGTTGTTGGGGATATCTCCTTCTTTGGTATAAGGCAGCACGTCCGAGCTCCCCGGACTAATTATCTTTGCATATTTCAAAAGTTCCTTTAATACTTCAACATCCTCACGAGTTGTAACAATTATGTTTGCCTCCGGTAATGCCTTTGCAATATCAGCAACAATATTCTTAAACTCATGGTCTGAAATATCATAAGGTACCTTATCCACTCCTCTTATCCTCGGTAAGGATATATGCACCCTTGCCCCCATTTCACTCAGGACCTTAGCATGTTCAATAAGATTCTTAACATCATACTCAGGGTCTCTTAAGCCTAAAAGCACCCCAATATCTACTTGCTTAAAGCCTGCCTGCATCCAACGTTCCGGTGTTGACAGCCTTTGATTGAAATCCGATTTCGGATTCTCTTTATCGTCATACCCAAAAAACTTTCTGTAGGTCTCCCTATGATACGTCTCTTGGAACAAGGACAAAACAATCCGCTCGTCGCCATTAAACTTCTCAGATATCCTTGCTACCTCTGAATCACTTAATGACCCTATATTGAAATATACCTTCTGAAAGCCCATCATGAACGCCTGCTCGATACACCACAATATCAACTCCAGGTTCTCAACCCGCTTAGTACCAGGCTTGTACTCTCCTGTTAGAAAACATACAGCTGATATGCCTTCAACCTCAAGAATTATCTTCAGCTGAGAGAGAATTTGTTCCTTATCTCCCTCTTTCCGCTCTACATTCTTATTCTGCGATCTCAGGTTGCATATCTTGCATTGTGAGTCGCAATGATTTGTTATGTATAGAGGTACAAAGGTTTCATACCGATAATTATTGACCATAATATATCTCCTTTTGTGCGTTTAAATAGTGATGCCTGAATATCGCACAGTTTTGCTCCGCGCTTTGCTTATGCGGACTTCTCAGTATGCCGCAGTTGGCACAGAATCTTGAATTGCAATACTCTGATACCTCGCAATTTGAGCAGTTAGTGAGTTCAGCGCCGATGTGAGATACATATTCATCAAACTTGTTATGCAGCCTCTCCATGATTGAGTCTGCGATTTCCTCTTCATCGATGCTGCCAAGGCTAAGACTTGTGTCCGATGAAGCCGGGCAGGGAAGAATATACCCCTCAGGATTTACCTTCAAGGTGTAATTCCTCAGACAGTCTCCCTGAATTCCATGGGTTACCCTTGTCAGGACCTGGTCAACCCTGTTGCAGGAGACTTCCAAGTTATTTGCTTCATTTATCATTTCATTGAGTAAATATTCCTCAATTTCTATCTGCCGGTCAACACTTGGTGATACCATATCCCATTTTTTCATAGCTGCACCAATAGGAAGCAGTGTTGGGAAATGAACAAAGCTAAGCCTTTTCTCCACAGCGTATTTAAGCATTTCCTTTACCTGGTCTATATTACGGCTTAGAATCGTCATGGAGATTCCAACCTGTTTATTCAGATTTTCCTTCAGCAGAAAATCTATCAAGCCGGATACCTTATCAAAGGTGCCTTCACCGCGTATTTCTTCAAAAACATTTTTGTCGGCGCCATCCATACTAATCTGCAGAGCAATATTGCCATTTGACTTTAAAAGGTTGGCTGTCTCTTGAGGATTAATCATAGTAGCATTGGTTGTAATCAGCACCGGGCCAAACTGTGCAAGCTCAGAGACAATTCTCGCAAACTCCTTGTGCAAGGTTGGCTCTCCTCCGGTTACTACGCTGCTGTTGACTCCGAGCTTTGTCATTTCCTTGTGAAAAGCTATCAATTTATCCGCATCTAGGAATGTACTGCTGGTGCTAAGCAAATCACTGCAATGCATGCATTTTAGATTGCAAAATGAAGTGATTTCATAATACACTCTGTTTGATATATTCAAGTGATTCTTTTGTTCGCCCAGCAAGCTCTTAATACTCATTTTTTTCTCCATCCAATCAAGTATTCATATAAATACGGCGGACAAAGACTCTCATCACACTCAGTTACCTTATGATTAGGCAGCAGCTCAAAGATATTATGATTCAGTTCCAGCGGATCAACGCCTTCCTGCTCCGGATAAACATCAAGAACGTCATGGTCCTTTTTCATGTTCAGCTTGCCATCGTCATCATGATATAAATATATAGCAGTCCAGTTTACTATGTTGTCTTTGTACTCATAGTAGTTCATTCTGACTGCGTAATCATCTCCATCAGGACTATTTGCTACCTCCACATTGGAAGCAAACATGAGACGCTTCGGATCAACGTCCACAGTGTAGCCGAAGTTATCTGTGACAAATACTCCCCCTGGTTTTATCCAGTCAGCTAAATTATTGGCGGCTCTTGCATAGTCGCTTATACTAATCGGAACAAGCAATAATGCGACTATATCAACAGGTCCAATCTCACTCATCACTCTGTCCACATCTTCTTTTATCATAAAGTCACACTTGATTATTCTGACATTGACATTGCATTCTTCGATGTATTGGTTAGCGATATTAACAGATTCCTCATTCCGTTCAAGACCGATAACTTCATAGCCAAGCTTGGCCAGCTCTACTTCATGTCTTCCGGTGCCTGAGCCCAGAGAGCAGATTCTTTTGCCGGTGGTATGTATATGCTTTTTTATGTAGTTATCTATTACAACGTCCAAAACCTCGTATTGAAAATACTTCTTCCTGAAGAAATCAATATACTTTATCAATCCATTCGGATAACCAACCTGCCAGCTTTGTTTTTTCATGATTATACCCCCTAATTTTGTATATTTGACATTAATCAATATGTAAATATGAGGTTGCAACAGCGCCCTTCATTTTTTCTCCCCAAGGCTGTAAATGACATCTGTTTGCAACTGTGTAGAAGGTCTTTGAAATATTATCTACATAGTACTTCCCTTTTCTTGTGACCTCAACGCCTGTACCATTTCTCCTCAACAGCCCCTGTTCTTCCAGCAATCGGATTTCAGGACCGAATACCTCAGTAAGTTCTACTCCAAAGGTATCTCTGAACGGTTTCCCTTGCATATCGAAGCTGCGTGCTCCTAATACAAGATATCTTGACATTGCATCCTCAATAGTATAAGTTTGTCCGGTTAATACAGGCAGACAGCCTTCTGAAACAACCTTCAAGTACTCATTGATGTCATGTACATTGTAATAGCTTACGCCATTAAAGGCTGAGCATGAACCGGCTCCAAGACCAATTGTCTGTCCTTGAGGTGCTTTCCAGGTAACTACAGTCTCTTGATGTATATGGTCAGGATGTGAGTAATCCGGTTGAGCTGTATGGTTCCAACCGATTTCGTTCATCTTATCATTTATGAGATAGAACATTTCCCTGTCAACATTGTCATCAGGCTGCAAAGACCTTAGGCTTCCTTCCCTGACGGACAGCTCCAAACTATAGGCGCTAAGCGATGTAATCCCATAGCTCAGGAACTCGTCTATCTGCTGCTTCAAGTCCTCTAAGGTTTGACCCGGGGTCCTGTACAGCATATCTGCCGATACTGTCTTGAAGCCAAGCTTGATTGCGTCCTGCAGAGCCTTTTTGTTCAACTCCGGAGTCTGTCTCAGTCCGAGAGTCTTCAAGGTATCTTCTCGGAAGGATTGAATTCCAAAGGAGACTCTGTTTACTCCATATGCAGTTAGTGCCGACATATAGTTATAATCGATTGTTTTGGGGTGTGCTTCTACGGTGATTTCCACCTCATTTTTGTGAGGTATCAGCTCTTTTACATTCTTTATAATACGTCCTATATCCTCAGGATAGAGAAGAGATGCAGTTCCTCCACCAAAGTAAATAGTCTTCAGGTTCAGCTTCTTGAGAACATTTGCTTTGGCATACATTTTCAACTCTTTTATGATTGCATCTGCATAACCAAGCAGGTCATCACGGCTCTTTACTATTTCAACATAGAACGGGCACATCGGGCATCTGAACAGACATGCCGGAACGTGAATATAAACCACTGTATCGTAGGATGCAATAGGAACCTTTGCGTCCCCGAATATGTCCCTCGGGTCAAAGGGCTGGCTTCCATGTATCAGAGGATATGTCCAGACATATTCCCTGTCAACATTCGGATACATATTATGCCATTCTTCCTCACTGACCAATGGTGTAAAACTATTATTTTTCAACATTTTAGAAATCATAGTAACCTACCTCTCATTCAAGAATTTTGAATCCTCATACCAGACCTTACAGGCAACCCGATTATTCTTGAGGAGAAAGCCCCCAAAACTCGATAATTGCCTCAGGCAGATTGAAGCCGCATGCATAACAGAACCCAACAAGCTGACCGATATGGAATATTTCGTGAGTTGACAGTGCGCATAGATGATTGGAGATTGTTTTCCTTTCTCCCTCATCCCATATTATTTCAAAGCTGTAATCAGTATCAGCTATCAGCTGTTCAAGCTCTGAATCCAGTGTTTCCATTTCATTTATGAGCTCTTCCACGCTTGCATTTCCGTCAAAGGCGTCATTTTCCTGAACATTTTCAAAGGACATCACACCTGTTCTAATAGCATCTACATAAGCTTGCTGCACATTAATCATTTCTTGAAAATGCTTGCAGAATGTATCTAAACCTAAGCGAGGCAGTTCCTCCCTTAAACCTTCATTTCCAATACTTTTAATGAATTCAATTGTGTTCAGTCTGGCGAATTGCCACTCCTTTAGTGCTCCTGTTATTTCTTTTGTCATACCAATACTCCCCCTTCTTAATTTTGGGTAGTATGACAAGCTTGTCCAACTTAACTAAGCTTGTCATACTATACTAGGTTTTAAGGACTACTACTTGGCTGACTGCCATGATGCTGATTGCCACGATGCCGATTGCCATGACGCTGACTGCCATGATGCCGACTGCCATGATGCTGACTGCCATGACGCTGATTGCCATGATGCTGTTCTATTTTGTCTTTTTTGCATTAGTGTCTTCCACATACCTTTCCCCCCTTTCTTTAATAATGTGTATTTCCGCTCATCATTTATCCCTGCAGCTGTTCCTACTGCATATATTTCATTGTGCGCCTCCAGCTTTCTATTAAATTTTTAGATAAAACAACAGTGGATATATTCAACATATATCCACTGTTATAAGCCTGTCCTTTATTGAGTTATATATATAATTTATCTTTACTCATATGCATAGCTTCGCCCATTCATGTATTGAAAATACACTAATGCTAATGAATATGTCCCCTTAATTCCCTAATGCGCCGAAACAGCAATTAGATCCTTTCGGTTCTTTTCACTTTACCTATTGGCGTTTTATGCTACTGTGTATTCATAATAACCTTTACTCCAAGATGCACCAGGGTCGGCACCCCCATAAAGTTAAGCAGCACCTGTGCTCTTTCCTTACGTTTATCTATTTTCTTAATTTGTACTTCCATACCCTTTAGGGGTCCGCTTTTCACAGTCACTATAGAATTTTCTATAATTACATTGGAGTAATCAATTATGCCGTCTTCCTTTATCAGCCTCAAAATCGGTGTCATCTCGTTGGGCTGTATCTCTGTAAAGTAGCTGCCACAACCCAGTATCTTCAGGATTTTGGGAATACTTTTAATTTTATAGTAATGCTCAAAGTCCATGTCAATATTAATAAATACATATCCGGGAAACAAGATTCTGGTTACTTCATACTCACGCCCTGATTTTCTTTCTTTAATCTTTCTCTTTGGAACGATGCAATTGCATTGTTCAGCGATTGTTTGAGTATAAATCCAGTTCCGTACTTTTTCCTCTTCACCAGTCTTTACAAATAGTGCATACCAACTCATCAAAAACCTCCTTTAATGTCTATAAACCATAATACAAGTTATATTCATACAGACAATAAATAATAGATTTCTAGCCGCTGTAATTACCGCACTTTTCTTGTGGTCAGAAGCTTATTTCATTTACTGATATGCAGTATGCTTAATATGCTGTCTCATAATAGCTGAATATTTACTGTAGTCATGTCGCATTTGACTCTGGAGCTTGTCCAGTTCCAATGAGATTTACATTTAGCGTACTAAAAAGCACTTAACATCAACACTGAAAGTATTACTAGAACTAACTTACTTGAGTTACCCTCCTTATAAATGTCATTTTGAATAACATTCCTTTATATGAAAATTATACATTCAAATGTAATATATGTCAATTAATGTTATTAGCGTTGTTCTGATTTACTATTTACATTTTCCGACAATAAATGTAATATTTAAATGACATTTGTAGAACAAAGACTCTTTTACTCAAACAAAAGCAGTCCTTGTGATAGCTTTAACAAAGTCATCACAAGGACTGCCGCATTTTAGTATATTATTCAACAAATTTTTATTATTTTTTATCACCAGAATCCCGGGAGACTAAAAAATACTCAACAATATCTTTGGCTTTAGGAGGACATCCTTGGATGCAATGTTGAAAACCCCTTGTACATGAGCCTATACCGATGCCCTCCAAGCTTTGGCAAGCCTTCAAGTATGCAGATTTTTTTATATCCCTCGCTCTTCAGATACTCAATGACGCCTGCTACCAGCTCAGGAGAGGTTGTGGCACCGGTATCCATTGTTTAGCGGCAACAAGGTTATGTTTTATCCCAATCAGGTTATCTTTATTAATTTCTTTCTTCGGTTGTATTTGATTCAGCAGCTCCTAAATCATCACTTTTGGTGAGTTGCCATAGATAATAAAAATTTCATAATTATTCCTGTCCTTTCTGCTACACATATTTCCTCGTGTAATTATAAAAATTATTTTAATATAATTGTCCATGCAACAGTAAATTATAAAAGGCTTCTGTTTAAGGCAGATTAAATGTTCCTACTCGTATAAAAAAACAGCCCTTCTGACAGCATTAACGAAATCCTGTCAAAAGGGCTGACCATTAAAATTTATGACTCTACTAGAAGTTTCCGTCCTTTTTCATTTCTTCCAATAGCTTTTCAGCTAAGTTAAGATAATTGTCCCATGCAGTGTTACGTTCAGTGTATCCGCTTTTTCCATAATCACCAGTATTCTCTATTGCCGGCAATCCGGTTAAATCCAGCATATTTTGAGTTTCAACTACTTTTGCATTTAAAGCGTCCATTTGAACATTGAAACCTATACGTGAAGGCTCTTCATATTCAACGCTCTCATATTTTGATTGTCTATAAAACTTCTTAAGATTTTCATCTGCAATTTCATCAGGTGAATTCGCGAAAATCTCATCATATCTGACTGATACAATTTTCTTATCACGGAGTACAACCTTTAAGACTCCGGTTAATCCACCTTCGAACTTTTCTGCTATGCTGTAGTATTTTTCTTCAGATGGCTTGCTTAGTGACGGCTGCAGCTTTTCTGCCAAAGGAACCATTGACTGATTTATACTGTTTGATGCTCCTGAAACTACATCAAATTCTCCTGTGATTCTTTGTTCTTCAACCATTTGCTTTTCTACCTGAACAACACTTTGTACCCATGCAGCGCCTTTTTTCTCACCCATAGTAAAGTTGTATTCAGACATACGCTTTGGAACGTTTTGATAGTAACGGAGATAGTAGTTTGGACGAGTCAACTCATTAAACTCTACGTGAACAATTTTATCTTCATTTTTTACAACCTCTAAAGTACCAAGGTGACCTTGTCTGAAACGTTCCTCAATTTTATAGTAGTCACCCTTTATGATACCTGATTTGGGTTGGATATCCCAATTTAGATCTGTTACCTTATTAACTGTTTGTGTTGCTTGTGCAGTAACATCAGCCTCTTTTGGTGCCGGAGCAGCCTCCTTTGCAGAGCATCCTGCAAGAGCTGCAACTAAGCTTGCAATAATTAAACCCTTTGAAACTTTTGACTTGCTGATAATCATTTCATATCTCCCCTTTATTACTTATATAAGACATCTTTGTGATATATTTATCATACTAAAATGTCTTATCGAAGAGAATGTACTAAATAAGGATTATACCCATACAAAATACTGTAAAAATGATTATTTATTTTTCAATATACTTTTTATACTCCATAGGAGAGAGTCCGGTATTCCTTTTAAAAAGCTTCCCGAAATACTCCGAATTGTTATACCCTAAAGTCTGTGCAATCTCATAGCTTTTTAATCTGCCTTCAATTATAAGCTTCTTCGCCCTTTCCACCTTCACCATGGTAATATAGTCACCAAGAGTCATATCTGTCTCCTGCTTAAATACATCACCTATATAATTTTTGGATAAAAATAAAGCTGATGAAATCTTAGCTATACAAACCTCATTTTCTATATTTTTTACAACGCAATGACAGATTTCTCTTATTATAGGGCTTTTTCGGCTCTTAAATATGAATTTTTTTATAACTGAAAATATCGCCTCAATTTGCTGTACTATCTTCTTCTTCATTAAATCTATGTTATCAATCTGCTTAAAACTTATGTCGATAAAGAGCGTAATATCAGTAAATTGCTTCATCCATTGGTGAATTTCCATAGTACCCTTCCAGATCTCGTTGTAAGCCTTTTGTAAAACAATTGCCGTCTTCATCACGTCATATTCCAAGGCTGCTGCAGCTTCCTCAACCATAACAGCACCAGCCTCTACAGCTTTTTCATTTTCTTCTGAAATGTACTGGAGAATCCTATTTACTTGACCTGAAGGATAATAAACCTCGATTTTTTCAGCCACTATGCCCTCCAGCTTTTTTACCTGATTCTGTACCTCTGCTTTCTCATCGATACATTCCTTCACCTTTTTCAGCAGGCTTCTTAATTCCTCTTGATTTACAGGCTTTACCAGATAGTCAAATATTCCATACTGGATTGCTTCCTTCGCAATGTTAAATTCACCATGCTCACTTAAAAACACAACACATGCGGCAAGGTCGCTTTTATGCACTTCTCTTAATAGCTCGATGCCATTCACTCTAGGCATCCTTATGTCCGTTATCAGCAAATCTATGGGCTGTGCCCTAAGCTTCTCAAGGGCTTCCTGACCATCTTCAGCTTCAGCCGCAATTTCAAAGCCCGTAAGCTCTCCCCATAGCGGCAGCCTTTTTATTTGCATTCTAATGAACTCCATATCGTCAACAATCATTACTCTATACATTTCTATGCCTCATTTTTCATATCTATTTATAGGAATTGCAAAATACACTGTAGTTCCTGCATCTGGCACAGCTTCTATCCAGACTCTGCCTCCATGCTTTTGGATAATTTTCTTTATGCTGGCAAGTCCAATTCCAACCCCTTCGAAATCCTGACTTCTATGCAGTCTTTGAAAAATTCCGAAAAGCTTGCCCGAATACTTCATGTCAAACCCTACCCCATTGTCTTTAAAGCTGAAAACATGTTCATTGTCAAACGTATGGCAGTCTACTATTATTTTAGTCTGCTCCCTATCCCTCGAAAACTTTACAGAATTAGAAAGGATGTTTGCAACAACCTGCTTGAAAAGCACTTTATCAACAGCAATCTGCGGCAGTTCACTTTGAAAGATCAGCTCCATGTTTCTATGACGATTTGCCGCTTCAAGCTCACGGAAAACCGCCTCTATAATACGCTCAGGCCGAACCAGCTCAATAGACAGACCGCCCTTCGACATCACAGAGTATTCCAGCAGCTTATTTACCAATATAATCATATCCTGACAAATCTCCTGTATGCTGCATAACATTTTGTCCGCTTCTTTACTCAGAGCCTTGCCGTAGTCCTCCATTAAAAACTTGCTGTAGCCTTCAATAGCTCTCAGCGGAGACTTAAGATCGTGAGAAATTGTATAGGAAAACTCCTCAAGCTCAGAGACGGCACTTTGAAGCTCTGCGGTCCTATCGTTCACACGCTGCTCCAGCTCGTCATTCAAAAGCTTTATTTCTTCCAGGGCATGTTTAGTCTGCTTCTCGCTGAGCTTTAACGCCTCTTGCGTTTCAAGCATTTTCTGCACAAAACGGACCGTGATTCCTCCCATAATAAAGAACAATATGCTTGTCAGAAAAAATGTTATCCTGGTTTTCTCACTTGGCTCAATCAACCATTGTAATGAGTATGTTTTATCAATCAGGAAGTTCTGTACGGTTGTGATAATCAGCATGAAGCTTAGTCCAAAAGCTACAAGAGCCGCCATAACCCTAGTGTTATATACAGCTCCCTTCGAGGACTTCAACCTGAATATTCTTCTGATAAAGGGCAGCAGCAGCAAGGTGTCACATATAGCTATAAATATAGATTCCACAATAACGCCTTTTACTGCAAACAATAGCACTATCTCCATATCCACGTGAGTGTAAGCCGCAGCATTCCAAAAAGGCGGATTGAACCGGATCAATACCGGGAAGAAAATCACATAAACAAGCATTCTAAAGACAATATAAATAAACTGCAAAAAATAAATATTATAATAGTATTTATTTGTGTTCAATCTCTTTTGTCCGCCAATGCCGTGTATTATAATCCATAAACATAAGGAAACAGACGGTACTATAGATGCCCATCCGTTGTAGCTTCCTAAGATAAAGGGGTACAGTACTATCAAGCTCAAAGTTATGCTTATGATTCCATATCTGACCCCCCAAGCAAGAGAAACCAGCATAGGCAGGATTATACTCCATGGAAAGTTGATGGAAAAACCGTTGAAATCAAACCTTGTGGAATAGAAAATCCCGATAAAACCTGCAAAGCCCAATGCAATTGAGACAATGCATTTATATATATTCAATTTTTTTGAGCACATAGGGCTGTATCTTCTATTCATAGAGCCTCTCCTATTCGGTTATGCATAAGTATATTTTATCAAAATATACAAAATTTCAAACTTTTTTCTAATATTTTTTGCTTGATATTACCTCATAGCATAAAGCAGCCCTTCTGATAGCATAATATCAATGCTGCCAGAAGAGCTGTTCTTCACAACATGTTATTTATTTATGATTGTTGTTGCATTTCTCCCCATAGCCTCTACGTTTGCGAAATTATTATACTGGTCTCCTATAATATAGTTAATAATGTTTTTTACCTCTCCTGCAGATCTGAATTGCTTAACCTCAAGTAATTCCTTGTGCCAATTATCTAACAGCGCCATCAGCTTTGTCCTTAAATCATCAAATTTCGTTCCTTTTGATAATGTTGAGTAAATGGCTCGATGGAACGGTTCTGCTTTACTTATTATCTTATCCAAGGCTCTTATATATTCATTTATTATGGGATTATAGCTCTCTTCAATTTGACTGCCGGGCTGCTGTTTGAGCCTGTTTCTTCTTAGTGTATAAATCTGCTCATCAATATATTGCGAATAAGAATTGTAAATCGCCTTTTTCAGCAGTACAAATTCATATATATGCACTGTCTTCCAGAAGGCGTGAAGCACAGAATCTCTTTCCCTGTACATATTGTAGAAGTAAATTATCCCTTGGTTTGATGCTATCAGTTTTTCCCTATCCTCTGATACTTGGTAATAAGAAATAGGGGTATGATTACTAAACACTTCATATTGACCATTTATAAAATATGGAACCACATTGGCATAATCTTCATCCGTGACAAAACACATTGCCGTTTTCCAGTTTGAGACGCTAAGCTTTACTTTCTTATAAAAGACAGATTCCGAAATATTCAATAGTATTAAGTCCATGCACTTCTGAAGCGAGTGATTTCCAAGCTTACTTTTCCATATCCATCTATTATCATTACGCCATGGTCTGCTCTCCAATACCGCTCTCTTCACACATTGTACATTTTCTAAGAGTTCTACGTTCTTCAAGGAAACAGCAAGCTGCAAAGATAAATATCCGCTTGGATGCAAATGTACAAACACCTTGCCGTCAGCCATTATTTTATCTTCAAAGCTGGCTTTCAGCTTGAAAGGAGGTCTTAATTCAAAGAACAAGTAGTTCATTCTCTGATCCTCTAATTCATAATCATAACCGAAATAATCCTCATACTCAGTATCCAGCATATCCATAGAAAACTCTTCCGCTTCCGCGTCCCAATACCGCACTCTTCTGGCAAGCAGTTGAGCAAGATTCCTTCGTTCATATGCATATTCCGTAAAGTGGGTTCTGCGGGTGTCAAAGCAAACCTGCCCCATGCTGCGTATAAAAGGGCTGTCCTTCAGTGGATTTGGCTTAGCATCAGAGTCATAAATTTTCTCATTAGTAGGATTCCAGTACTCCAAATACCGGTCTCCCATAACACGGTAATAGTCATATATTGATGTTCTCATATCCGTAAAACAAGCTTTGCTGTTAAAAACTTTCTTATAAGCCTCTCTTATGTTTTCATTGCACTCCAAAGGAAGCTTATTTATGGGAATAATAGCATTTTGCACTATATAAACAGACCTGAACATGTGAATCACCTCATAAAAATAAAGATTATCTTACTGAAAAGAACAAGGACGAGCCTTTATTCACTAAGCACTACAACAGTGCGTCCAGTCAGCATAGATAATCTATTTCGATAATATAGTCTTCCGGTTCCCGTTCAATGGTTATAGTGAAAACAAACCAAGGATTTTCAACAGTGGGATACCTAGCGTAGCGACGTCAGCTGCTACCGCAAGCGTCTTTAATGCCGGCTCTTTTAAGTTGCCAATCCATTTATGCCACTTGCTTAAGCATTCACTTTGTCTTTCAGTCTGCTCCTTCTCTAAAGACTCCACAATTTCATAGAGCTGAGCGGCTGCAGAAAACTTCTCTGCTTTTGATAATTCTGATTCATCTGCACTTAATATCTGTTCAATAAATCTTTGCAGGTCATCTATATGATTTTTTGAGAATACAAAGCTATGATTATCTGTAAACTGTGTGTTTACTGCTTTCGCATTTCTCCCCATAGCAGCAACGTTTCCATAATTGTTATAATTGTCACTCATAATGAGACCTCCAGTTATTTTAGAGATATTATTCTACTTAAGTCCTCATAACCCTTCTATATAATTCC
>JAQZBM010000067.1 GCA_029238945.1 Clostridia bacterium | reverse complement strand
GTCTTTTTTTTATCTGCCTATCTTATCCCATGCCGCTGCAATTTCCTCGGCAGTCTTATCCAGCATGTTCTTATGCTGATTATATATATTCTGCGCCGTTTCCTTTGACCCTCCGAAGCTTAGCAGAAACTCAAAGACGAAATCATCACATGAAGCAGGTACAAACTCCGGCGAGGTTGCCAGTGTAACCTTATGGCAGACAGCATCAAAGTGCGGCAGCATGTCTATAGTACATACATGTACGGGCACCTTCTTCAGTTCTCCTGTAATCACTATGCATTCAATAATGATGTGAAGACCCCTGTCATCTCTGTGCACCTCAGATATAAGCTCTTTATTGATTATTTCCGGCGCCCTGTGAGGCTCCATCAGCTCCTTTATACTATTCGGTATTACCCAATATACCTCTCCGATATACTCATCTCTGATACCATACCAAATATAGTTGTAGCACTGAATATTGCCGTTGGGAAGCTTCCTTAAATCCTTGCTGCCGTTTCTGTACATGTCAGAGTGAGCATCTATGTGAAGCAAAATATTGTCCCGTTTCTTTGATATCCACCAATGGGTATAGCTGGTCTTGTGATTGGTAAAGCAGCTGATGCTTTCAGCTTTCCAGCTCAGGCCATGTTCCCTAAGAGTCTTAACCGCAGGTGCAGCTGCCTCCACTCCAGAGCTTTCGTTATGATACAATCTGACATTATCTACCGAAACCTTTACTATAGGAGACACAAAGTAATCCATATCCACATCCAGGTATATATGCTTGTCCATTTTAACCTCACCTTATATAATCTTCATATCTCAGTACATTTTCCATCTTTAAATATTTTCTGTTTTCTTTCAGCTTCTCTACTATAGCAACATCAGCAGGAGTATATTCATATTGCCCCAGCTCATCAAAGGATATCCATTTAAAGTCATTGCATTCAACAGCCCTGCCCTCGCCCTCTATCAGTCTGCATATATAAGCAAGCAGCAATATGTCCTTCTCATTATGTCTATGACGAACCACCTTAAAAATATCTACAGGCTCAATAACCATATCAAGCTCTTCCTTAATCTCTCTTATAAGTCCTTCTTCCGGAGTTTCATCCTGTTCCAGCTTTCCACCGGGGAATTCCCATTTGAACTCCATATTTGAGCCTTCTTCTCTTTGAGCAATTAACAGCCTCTTATTATCTATTACTATCGCAGCTGCTACTACCAGCATCGCACTCACCTTCTTGTCTATATATTAAATGATTATTTTTCATAAGTAAACTGGTCTATATTAAGCAAAGCTGTTCAAGCTGCAATTTATATTGTGTGTATAATCAGTAAGGTTAATTCATATAATTAAAATCCACAAGATATTAATAAGCGGTTATTATAAATAGGTATTCGGACACTTGAATATTATATGCTATCTGCTATAATTACAAAGTATTATAATGTAAGGCATGTGATTTTATGAAATTTAACAGGATAAAAAGAAATCTTATACTTCACTACTTCCTGGGCTATGGCAGCTTGGCATGCTACTTCCCTTTTCTGGCGGTTTATTTTAAAAGCAGAGGGTTGACCTATATAGAGTCCGGAATGGCTTTCTCCCTGAGCTCCCTGGTCAGCATTGTGGCGCAGCCCTTTTGGGGTTACATTACAGATAGATATCTGAACAAAAGGCTGGTTATTCTCATAAATATGCTAGTCTGCTCAGTGATTATTTATTTGTATATATTCGCCAACAGCTTTGCACCTGTAATGATAGGTGTCTTCCTGCTTATATTTTTCCAAAGCTCAATAATGTCTATAAGTGATGCATTTTGCTATGAAATATCAGACAAGATGCCCCAAATCAACTACGGACAAATCAGGCTGGTAGGCTCTATTGGCTTCGCCGTGCTTTCACTGGTTCTGGGCGTTTTGGTGCAGCAATTTGGTATAAATATTAATTTCTATATTTACTCTGCTCTGTTTATTTTGGCAGCAATTTTCTTATCAGATATTCATATCGCAGGAGAGTCCAATATCAAAAGACCTGCAGCTTCTGATATACTGCAGGTGCTTAAGGACTACAAATTCATATTATTTGTAGCTTCTGTGATGATACTGAATATCAGTTTGGGAGCTCACAGCAGCTACATAGTTTCTTTGATAGAAGCTACCGGAGGAAATGTGGCAAACCTGGGCATCGTGTGGTTTGCTCAGGCAATTGCAGAGCTGCCTATATTTTACCTCGGCACACGGCTTTTAAAAAAATTCAATGTTCTTAACCTATATATCGCAGCAGTAATCCTTTATATCTTAAGGATGTTCCTATCCTCTATAAGTCCTAGCCACTACATGGTTATAGGAATTCAGCTGATGCAGGGCATAACCTATCCGCTCTATCTTGTAGCAGCCATGGAGTATGTCAATATAATTGTACCGGACAAGATAAGAGCCTCAGGAATCACGCTGCTGTCTTCTCTTGGATTTGGCTTAGGTGCACTGATTGGGAATTTTGGCGGAGGCTATATACTGCAATATCGCGACCCCTTCTTCTTATACAGCATAATGACTCTCATATGCTGCACAGCACTAGCCCCAGCTCTCTTTCTTAGATTTAAGACCAAAGCAGCAAATGGCTGTATAAAATAGCAAAACAAAAGCCGTTCTTACGAACGGCTTTTGTTCTATGCCTTTGGTCCGGCATTTATTATATCTTGTGATACATCAGAGAACTTCTTGAAGTTTTCAACGAAGTCGGATGCCAGCTTCTCTGATGTCTTTACATAGGCTTCCTTGTCTGCCCATACATTCTTAGGATTTAACACTTCAGATGGTACATTAGGGCATTGCTTTGGTATTGCAAGCTTGAAAATATTATCTGCTTCAAATTCCAACTTATCAAGTGTTCCATCAATTGCTGCGTTTACCATAGCTCTTGTATATGAAAGCTTCATACGCTTTCCTACTCCATAGGAGCCGCCGCTCCATCCTGTGTTTACCAGATATACCTTTGCATTATGCTTATCAATTTTCTTCCCAAGCAGTTCAGCATAGGTTTGCGGGCTCAATGGCATGAAAGGTGCTCCAAAGCAGGTTGAGAATGTAGCTGTAGGCTCTACTATACCTCTTTCTGTACCTGCAAGCTTGCTTGTATATCCCGCCATAAAGTGATACATCGCCTGCTCCTTTGTAAGCTTGGAGATAGGAGGCAGAACGCCTGTTGCATCCGCTGTCAGGAATATGATGGTTGATGGATTACCACCGGTTCCACATTCCACGGCATTGTCTATATATGTTACAGGATAACCTGCTCTAGTATTTTCTGTATATTTTTCGCTGTCGTAATCAGGTATACCATCTTCATCAACAACAACGTTTTCCAACACTGTGCCGAATCTGATTGCTTCCCAAATCTGAGGTTCGTTTTCCTTTGAAAGTCTTATAGTCTTAGCATAGCAGCCGCCTTCAAAGTTAAATACGCCATCATCTGTCCAACCGTGCTCATCATCACCAATAAGCATTCTGTTGCTGTCAGCTGATAATGTAGTCTTTCCTGTTCCGGATAATCCGAAGAACAAAGCTACGTCACCGCCCTTGCCGATATTGGCAGAACAGTGCATAGGCATAACGCCTTTGAAAGGAAGCAAGTAGTTCATAACTGTAAATATGGACTTTTTGATTTCACCACAGTATCTTGAACCGCCTATTAAAACTAGCTTCTTTTCGAAGTTCAGCAATATAAATGCTTCTGAATTTGTACCGTCAATTTCCGGGTCGGCTAAACAGCCCGGTGCGGCAATTACAGTAAATTCTTCATTGAAATTGTCCAGTTCTCCAGCCTTAGGCTTAATGAATAATTGCTGAGCAAATAAATTTGCATAGGCAAACTCATTTATTACCCTGATTGGCATACGATAGTTCTTGTCTGCTCCGACAAATCCGTCAAATACGTAGACTTCCTTATCTTTAAGATATTTCATAACCTTATCGTAAAGCTTATCAAATACCTGTTCGTTAATAGGTACGTTTACCTTTCCCCAGTTAATATTATCATGTACCGATGGACTGTCTACAATAAATCTGTCTGAAGGAGATCTTCCTGTATATTTGCCGGTGTTTACACACAAGGCCCCTGTCTCAGTCAGTGTAGCTCCTTCTTTTCTCAGCGAGTGCTCCACAAGCTTACCAACATTAAGGTTGTGATACACTTTCGCTCCTAAGTTTTCTAACCTCAAAATGTCACCCCCAAATATGCTATAACATTTGCCATAGCTTTTCCAAGAATATTATATATCATATTTCGACAATGTGCTATACTTTTTAATATATTTTATTGGTTTGTTTTGAAATAAAATACAATTATCGGATAGTCTATAATAATAACATGAATAATTAAATTGCTACCAGCCTGCTGCTTATTACTTATGCTATCCTTATACCCAGAGAGCCATTAGCTCTTAATATTACTTACAGTTGTGAGTATATGTCCGAGAACTCAATATTTATAACTTCTATCTTGCTGTCAGCAGTAAGCTGTGAACCTTGTTCCCCTGCTTCTGCTGATATCTGTCTCACAGGCAGTTCTATCAGGAATTCACTTCCTGCTCCAACCTCACTGTTTAAAGTGATGCTTCCTCCATGCAGCTCAACCAGAGATTTTACTAAGGATAATCCAATCCCGCTTCCATTATGGTTTCTGGATAAGGATTTATCAACCTGCATAAAGCGCTTAAATATCATATCCTGTTTTTCTCTCGGTATCCCTATTCCTGTGTCCTTCACCCTTATAAAAAGGCTGCTTCCGCTGTCACAGAGATTTACATTTATCTTGCCTCCTCTTTCAGTAAATTTCATAGCATTTGAAAGTAAATTTAGTATTATGCGCTCCATCTTATCCGGATCACAGGCAATAATCATGGAGTCAATTGTGCTTTCAAAGCTGAATTCTATCCCTTTGCTCTCTATATAATCCTTTACTGAAGCTGTTATCTTAGCTATGATGCTGATAATATCGTAATTTTTCATGTCCAGGTTCATAAACCCTGCATCCAGCTTACTCAAATCAATCAGATTGTTCACCATTCTCATAAGCCTGTAGCAATTTTGGCGCATTATTTTGCAATACTTTTTCACCTTCTCACCGGCGGTGTCTGTATAGCTGCTATAAAACATATCCATTAGCTGCAGAGTTCCTAAAATAACATTTAGAGGAGTTCTGATTTCATGAGTAAGGTTTGAGAAAAACTCTGTTTTTGCCTTGTCGTTCTCCAAGGTTTCATTCAAAAGCTTGGTACTCTCATATGCCTGCCGCTTTAGCTCATCTAATTTTTTCCTTTCTGTAATATCACGAGCTAAGCAAAGAACCTTTGTAACCTCTCCCTTTTCTATCATTGGAGTACAATTCACCTCTATGTTGAAACGTTCTCCATATACATTCTTAATCATAAGATTAAGTCCCTTTATATCGCTTCCATGGATTAGACAGCCTACGATTTCTTCAGTCCCATAAATATTCTCTCCGTCAATGAAGTCGTTTAGCTTCATACGTCTGATTTCCTCTAGGGAAATTCCCAATGTATTTAGCGCAACCGCATTTGCTTCGATTATATTTCCTTTATTCATATCTATCACAAATATCATATCCGGTGACAAATTAAAGAAGGTTTTATACTTCCTCTCGCTTCTGTTCAAACTGTTTTCTATATTCTTCTGCCCGGTCATGTCTATAGCTGTACCTAATATCCATTCCTTGTTTCCAATGTATACCTGTCCAACGGAAATCCCAACCCAAATATCTGAGCCATTTTTATGTTTAATCTTACATTCATACTGTTCTGAAGCCATTTCACGACTTTCACTCCATGATTTTGCGTTTGCCTGCAATATATGGCTGAAGTCTGGATGTATCAAATCCATTATGCTCATCCTGTTAAGCTCAGCATTGGAATATCCTGATAAACATTCACCCACTTTGTTTACATATACAAACTTGTCCTCTTCAAACAAGAAAATTCCAAAGGGGGTGAGGTCAAATATCTTCTTAAAAATTGGCCTGATATCCTCCAACTCATCACATAAACTATAGAATGCGGCGTTTAAGGAAGAAAAACATTCGTCGTTGCTGATAAGACATTGACGCAGCTCTGTTATATCTCTTACCTCTTCAAACACAATATCCCTGATAGTATCTTTTATTGCACTGAGAACTACCAATATGCCCTTGTAATCATAGCCCTCATAAACTAAGTATCTAATTGCCGAAGCCTTCGCCCTATCAAACATGTCTTTCAGCCGCAAGGTCTTCCCCATTCCTGCTGAATCATTCTCTTCACTCAATAATTCAAGATACAGACCGGTAAGAAGTATTATGATATTTTCATAATCACATCTTAAGCTATTCTCCATAAATAAGTCTGACTCGCAAATCTTGGCCGCTCTTTCCCTGATAAGCTCCCAATGTCCCGAGGTTAACTCACTTAAATATTTCATAGCGCACCCCTCATCCATTTCTGTCATTATATGCAAACAACTATATATTTCTATTATTGTCTGAAAATTCCTTCTAGTGTTTCGACGCAACTTTCGACACGTTATGTAACTTAGATTGTTATAGTAGAATATAGTGCTAATTACTGACACAACCTGTAAATTAATGAGGAATGAACTATTTTATCCATAGAACCCTCCTTCTCTTTTATACATGTTCAATCTGTATAAATTAACTTTACAGGTATAAACTATTACTTAAGGACGGTGATGGAATGTATACCAGAACATATAATTTGAACAGAGAAAGATACATAAATGATTTCGATTTGATTAAAAATGCCTTGCTAAACCTGGATGGGGTTTCTGAAGTAGAGATTCTTAAGGACGCAGAGGGACTTACAGTTAACTTCGATAACAGCTTAAGCGAGAAGCAAATATTAAGTATCATAAATAATTTTAAAGTAAAGCATTAAGGACAGTGCCGCAAATTGCATTGTTCTTATTTTTTACTTTGTCTATAAAAAATCTGTAACCACTGCCTGTACTATTTAATAAAATATATCCTTGCGCAAATCATACTTTTTTCCCCTATATCGAACAAATAATTGCATAGATTTCGTCCAATTGTTGTAACACAATTCCGTCTTATTAATATTATAGTATCAGGGGTATATAAGGACACTGTTTAGGATAGACCCGCAATATTGTCCTGTAATCCCTGATATTATGGAGGTGAAATAGATGGGTAGAGAATGTAAACATGACAGACACAGAGACGACTTCAAGCTAAGAAATTTCCCTGACAGTATCAGAGATCTATTATGTCTGCTTGCAAAGGATGACGATAATAGAGTGACAATCGTTCTCGATGCAGGTGATGACTGCATACTTGAAAATGTAGAAATCGTTTCAGTAATCGGTGACTTAGCTGTATTCCGATGCCATGACAAATTTAAATTTGTTGACATCCACTGCATCTGCGAAGTAATCGTTGACTGCGAAACTATATTAGATGAGATTCTTGATGTACACGAATGCCATTGCTAAGATAAAGAAAAATAGTGCACTCAATCGAGTGCACTATTTTGATGTTTTAATAAAATTTCTTGCTGTCCTTCCACTCTTGAACCAATCTCAGGGTTTCGCCGAAGCGTTGGAAGTGAACGACCTCTCTTTCACGGAGAAAGCTTAAGGTTTCTATGACACCTCTGTCTGTTGTGAGGCTTATAAGGTGCTCATAGGTTGTTCTCGCCTTCTGCTCCGCGCCCATATCCTCAGAAAGGTTTGTAACAGGGTCCTCTATTGCCTGGATGTATGCAGCTGTCCACGGTACCCCTGCTGCATCATGAGGATACACATCATGGCCGTGCTGTATATAGTGTGCATCCAGGCCGGCTTTTTTGAGTTCTTCAGGGTCAAGCCCGTCAGTCAGCTTATATATCAATGTACCGATTATTTCCCAGTGAGCCATTTCCTCGGTACCTATATCTGTCAGGATTGCTTTACCTTCATTCAGAGGCATTGTATATTTTTGAGTAAGATATCTTACACCTGCCGAAAGCTCACTGTCCGGTCCTCCGTATTGTGCAAACAGTCCCTTTGCTATTCTAAGATCATTACCTTCTACCCATGCAGGAAATTGGAGCTTTTTCTCATAAATCCACATACTCTATCTTCCCCCCATCTCGTAGTCAATTTCCCATGGCCAGGGCTCTTCTATCCATTCCCATGGGCAGTCGCTTACATTCTCATGAGTCAGGAAAGCGTATTTTTCCTCATATTCTTCCTTCAGCTTTTTCAGCTTCATTCCATAGTCGTTGTGTACAGCCAGAGCTCTTTGATCCATAGGGTGAGTATCCAGATACAGATTAAGCTCGATGCTTGAAAAATCAAGAGCCATGATTTCTTTCAGCATTTCTAGCCTTTCCCTGTCAATTTTCATCAAATCTACCTTCCTTCCAGGTTATTAATTAAGTTATACATTTCTTATCTGTCATGCTTTGATTTCGCATAAGGTCTGTATAATTCAGGGAATAGGGTTCCCTTCATCAGTGCTTTCATTGGCTCATATATTTTGTACATGACTTGATAAGGCACATAGGCTTCTGCCAATTTCGGCTCCTTTGGCATCACTGAAATACTAAGCTTGGGATTAATTTGGATTTCCTGATTACCTGTCAGCTCTAATGGAAACTTGTTCATTCACAACCCTCCTAACAAATACTTTCATTTACATGTTATTCCCGAGGGTCTTCAAGTGTTACAGTAAGCATAAAAAAAGCAGTCCTAAGACTGCATTCATTCTCCTTCCTTTATAACATATACTCTCAGCTGATAGTTATCGGGATACTTCTGCATGGTATGGTAAAGGGACCTTCTGTTGGAATCGATGGTGTGAGAAGCCAACACAATGTCATTGAAGCCTCCAGCCTTATCCCATGCAAAGCCTGTCACCACCAGAGTATGATAAGAAACTCCGTTTGCATAGCAGAACTGTACCGGATCCCCTACATAAAGCTCATGAGCTAAATTCTTTATATTATTTATAGCATCCTTATAGCTGATAACAATATTTCTTGCCACCCTTCTTTCCCAATGTCTTTTAAAGGCTGCTGCTACCTTCCAGGACAAGGTTATCCTCCTGTCCCCGTCCTTGTTTGTCGCGCCAGGCTTGCAATACCAATTGGTAAACCAGCTGTAATGACTGGGGTTGCCGTCATCCACCCACCGCATTCCCCCAGCATAAAGCACCTGTGAGATGAAGTTTGCGCAGTCTCCGCCTCCGCCGTGGAAGGTAGGATATGCCGGGTTATAGTTTTTCCAATGTGCATCAATATACTGTTTAGCCTTTGTTCTGTTGTAGTGCTTGTTTTCATTGGGAGCTCTGTGTTCATTCATCAGCTCATCAGTATTGTCTTCCAGCCACTGGCTCAGAAAGATTCCTACATCCTCCTCCAAGCCGGCTATAATGCTGTTCTGTTCTCTTACCAACTGAAGAAGTATATCAGCCATTGCGCTTTCGCTTTTTAAACATCCATCGGATATACCCAAGCCCTTAATGATGATTTTTCTTAATCTATCCTTTCTGTCAATGCTCTCCATAAAGGTTCTGTCATGTATCTCTTTGTCAGCATCAAAAAAGCTAAAATTGTCCATGGGTTACCTCCATAGCTTCCTATCAATATTTTCTGTATAAAGCTAAAGCACTATCATAACGATAGTGCTTTATTGCAGTTCATACCTGATTCGAAGGAAAATTCGTTTCAGTAATCAACTCCCCTTTTTATGTTTTACTATAATCTCGAAAAATCTGTCTTTCCAAGCTTGCTAACAAAATCTCTACATCAGTTATTCATTGTCTTTAAGCGGTTCTTCCAAAGTCTTTTCTCCTTACATGAAATTGGAAAAATCACCTCCGTCTTTACTAATATTGCTATTGCCGAGTGTCATGATTGAAACTATTAATTTTATCTGCATTATAAATGTATGAAAAATCCTGCTTGAACTATTCATGTATTTTACCATTTACATAACTATTTTTTTACCCAGTACGCACTGCCATCCGGAGTTCTTTCCATAAACCCGTACTCAATCAGATAACGTCTGATAGTGACAAAATCAGGATAGATATCCTCTAGAATCTTACTTACTTCCTTCTCTGTGTACTTTTTATCAGACTCAAATTTACCGGTTATGTGCTGAAGAACAACAAGCTTTCTTTTCTCCTTGCTGGGGAAGTTTATAAGCTTTTCCAGTTTCTCATCAAAGTATGTCTTTAGGAATTTCTCCCTCTCACTTTCTGTTGCAGCATATCTCTCATCTATCATAGTCGCACCTCTGTGTATATTTAATAATTTTTTGGAATCGTCTCCGTCCTTATCCAGAAGTCCCATTATGGCCAGAAAAACCTTTGCCTGCTTCTCTCGCTCCCTCAGGCTGAAGCGGTGATTTCTAACGGTGGAAGTGCTTCCCCCTCCCAAAAGCTTCACAATCTCCTTGTCTGTATGTCCAAGATTGAAATATCTGAGCAAGGTCTGCTGATGCTCTGTAAGTCCGGTATACTTCTTGTTCATGTTCAGCAGGTACTCAAACATGCCTCCATGCTCACTTTCTGCATGAGTCCTTACTGCTCTCTCTGCCTCCATCAATGTACCCTGCTCATTATAAATAAGTCCCTTTGTATAAGTCTTTCCGCAAATAAGACAGATAAACTGCTCATTATGGTCCTGGTATACATATCCTCTCTTAATTTCGTCAACTGCAGCACTCCAAAAAAGCTCTGATAGATTATCCATTCTAAACACCTCTGATTTATGTTTATTCTATATATAAACATTTTACTATTTTGTTTATATATTTGCAACTATAATAAACATTTTTATATTTGTTTTACATTCCTTTTGTATGAATATGTTTAACTCTAAGTAAAAAGCTAATAGTACTGAAATATTAATATTGACTTCAAGATATCAAAGTACTATAATTTATTTAGTAATTTACTAATTTACTAAATTACTAAATGCAAAGTTAAGGAGATAATAAGATGAAAATACCAACTACTTTAAAGCACAAACCTGTTATCGTTTCCGAAAACTATGAGAATGTTGACGGAAGATATGCTTATAATACTGATGCAAAAGGGCTTTCTTTGGGATTGGCACAATGGAATGACAGAGGCAAGGTAGATGTCTCAGCTAAGGTTTGGAGATACACCGGTGAAAAGTGGTCCAGACAGTCAGAAGAGCTGCCCCTCCACCGCGTGCTTGACCTTGCCATCTTGGTTTGCAGAGCGCAGCTGCATTTCCGTGAGTCATACCGCTACAAGAAGCTGTATGATGAAGAAAATCCGGTAATTGACAGAGTTGGACTGCAAGGTGATGCTATGACTGTGTCTATATGCACAGATAACGAAAAAATTGATGAGGACATCAAGCTGTTCAGTCAAGCACTGAGCAACGACAGCGAGCTGATAGGCGAGCGCCTGCGTACACTGTCCGGAATATTAAAGGAAATGGGATATTAAGATGGATAGAAAAAAAACCAATATATCCGCCTTCTTGGATGTCACCGGTAAGATTACTCAAATACCGGTACCAAACAGGACAAAAGTGCCGGTTATAGACTATTTAGCAAGTAAGTTTGAAGATGACCGGATTTACAGCGAAAAAGAAGTCAAT
Organism: Clostridia bacterium; assembly: GCA_029238945.1. Classification (GTDB taxonomy): domain Bacteria; phylum Bacillota; class Clostridia; order Lutisporales; family Lutisporaceae; genus GWB2-37-7. The sequence continues at coordinate 135 of JAQZBM010000067.1, read as the reverse complement.
GAGATTATTAACACATGGCATACCTTTAGAGACTATTTCATACTAAGAAGGCTTTTAGTTGACTATAGGTTTCTTGAACGCACCCCAAACGGAGAAAAGTATTGGGTCATAAAAAAAGAAGGTGATATCTAGTGG
>JAQZBM010000066.1 GCA_029238945.1 Clostridia bacterium | reverse complement strand
CTTGTCACATTATCTGACTCTTTGACATATATGATTCTGTTTGCTATATCTACAGATACGATTTTTCCGTTGATTGTTACGATTCTGTCTGCATTTTGAGCTGCAACCTTTGTGACTATATTATTTGTTAATGTAACAGCTACAGGCATATTAGCAGTAAGTGAAGTAATAGCAACGGCTGTATTATTTAAAGTGATTTCTGCATTTGAAGGTAAATAATAGGCTCTTGAAGTATTGTTTGTGTCCTTCAGATAAAGTATCCTGTTTGATGTATCAACAGAATTAATTGTGCCGTTTATAACTTGAACAGAATTTGCGTTTTGTGCTGAGATTCTTGTAGCGTAGCCGTTGGTTAGTGTAACAGTTACAGGCATATTTGCAGTCAAAGATGAAAGTGCAACGGTGCTGTTGTTTAGAGTAACCACTGCGTTTGAAGCAATATAGTATGCTCTGGATATATTGTTTACATCTTTCAAATACAATATTTTATTTACTGTGTCTACTGAAGTGATTGTTCCGCTGACTGTATTAATTGCATCAGTGCTTTGTGCTGCGATTCTTATAGCATAGCCGTTGTTTACTGTAACAGTTACAGGCATATTTGCAGCTAAGGCGGATAATGCAGCTGCGCTATTATTTAAAGTAATCTGTGCGTTTGTTGAAATATAGTATGCTCTTGCTGTGTTATTTGCATCATTGAAGTATATAATTCTGTTGGCAGTATCTATAGAGGTTATTTTGCCGGTAATTACTTCAAAATCATTCACTGAAACAAGACTTGTTTGTTCAATAAGATCATTGTCTGGTTCAACAAAGTTTACCTTATCAATACCATTGAAGTATGAGAGCCTTACTACATCGTAGGGGAATGTTACAGCCTGTGTAATCATTGAACTTGTTGGTGAAGTAGTTTCTACTACTGCTCTTAAATTGTACTTTCCATTTTGAACTGTTTCTCTATAGACTTCCTTAACGCTTATTGTATATCCCCCTGAAGCCATTTGGCCTTTGGAAGTTATCAGATAGATATACTGCCCTTGCTTATATGCAACGTAATTCTCTGTCTGCTTTAGATTGTCTATAAGGTCCTTTAATTCTGCAGATAAAGCACTGTATTCCATGTGTCTGAATGACAGTTTCTCACCTGTAGAAGGGGGAACTGTGCCTACTTCCTTGAACTCAATGAATATTATCCTGTTGCTGCTGTCCAATACAATTTCAATTAAGTCGCCGGGTTGCAGAACGCTCAATGTATAATAGGTGTTGTTCTTATAAACCGGTGCATTTGGAATCACATTGTAAACAACTTCCTTATTGTTGACTTTCATAGTTATGCTTGAGTTAGTGCTGTCATAGGAAAGGAATATTCCATCGAACTCGTTGTCATTGTCGAAGGTATCGTCAAATTTGCCTTCTGCTCTGTCAAGCAATACGGCCATTTCTGCTCTTGTAATAGGTTTGTTTGGCTGAAACTCGTTGTTGTTATTGCCCTGCATTATGCCAAGCTTTGATATCACATAAACATAACCTACTGAGTTTTTAGGAATTGAGGATGAATCATTGAAGCTTAGTGAAGCACTCATATTGGCTAAAGCTTCATCTCTCATGTCCAATGCTCTGACTATATACTTTGCAACTTCATGGCGTTTTGCAGGAGTTTTAGGATTAAACTTACCGTCTTCTTCGGGTATTATTATACCGTTGTCAAGTGCCAGCTGCAGATATCCATAGCTCCACTCATCGCATTGATTTTCAAAGTATTCAGGTTCGTCATCAATGGCATCTGCTTCTTCCTTTTGGCCTAGAAGCTTTATTACCATAGCAATAGCTTCAACATGAGTAACGTTGTTGCTCGGCTTAAAAAATCCATTTCCAACGCCGTTGAGTATTCCCATAGCACCCAGCTTCTCAATGGCCTTTTCTGCCCACTTAATGTCCTTAGAGTCAAGGAAGAGCTTCAAAATATCTTCCACATCGTCCTTATCATTACTCTTATCCTTATCTTTTTTATCTGCCCTTGCTATTGAAGTAACGGATGTGCTTTCATCATTGCCAATGACTAAGTTAAAGCTGTCGGCAAATACAGGTACTATTGCTGTCGACATTGCTATTACTACTGATAGGCATATTGCTAGAATCTTCTTGTACATAATGTTATTACCTCCTTTTTGTTTTCGTTATAGTATTCGATAGCCTTACAATATTTGGGGGGTAGAATGTAAAAAATGTAAGATATTCCACAAAATATTTGATAAGGAAAAAGGGACAAGCATTATTGACAATAAATAAATCCTATGTTAAGGTAATAAAGACAACAGCCTTTAAGGTAGTCCAGAGAGACTAGTAAGGTAAAATATGAACAAACTGCATGCATAGAGTGCATTGCAGCTTTTATGGGCATTATTATACCTTCTAGTCTTGGACTGGAAGGTTTTTTATTGTATAGAAAAGTTATACTTTTCTATACAATAAAAACCTTGATTTAGCTGCCCGTGCCAGAATTTCCTCATTACATTCGGAAAAGGCACATGGGCTTCAAATGCGGCTGCAGCTGCATTTGTTGTATAGAAATTACCTTTAAAGATAGTCCGGAGAGACTAAGAAGGAGGAGTTTTAATGAATTTAAAAGGAAAACACTTAATCGACCCCAATGATTTCAGCTTGGAGGAGCTAGACCAGGTATTTGAGCTTGCCGACAGAATGGTTGACAACAGGAATGCTTACGGGCATGTTTGCGAGGGAAGGATACTGGGTACCTTGTTCTATGAGCCAAGCACAAGAACCAGACTAAGCTTTGAGTCTGCAATGCTCAGACTGGGCGGTAAGGTATTGGGCTTTGCTGATGCCAACACCAGCTCGGCAGCGAAAGGAGAGAGCATAGCGGATACAGTCAGAGTGCTGGATGCCTACGCCGACATAATAGTCATGAGACATCCGAAGGAAGGAGCGCCAAAGCTTGCCTCTGAATACTCCAGAATACCGGTGATTAACGGAGGGGATGGAGGACATCAGCATCCGACACAGACACTTACTGATTTGCTGACTATAAGAAGGTTAAAGGGCAGGCTTGAGAAGCTGACGGTTGCCCTCTGCGGTGACCTGAAGTTCGGAAGAACGGTACATTCCTTAGTCAGTACCTTAGCAAGATACAACTCAAACCGGTTTGTTTTCATATCACCTTCTGAGCTTAGATTTCCTGAGCATCTGAAGGAAGCACTTAAGGAAAAGCACGACATAGAGGTCTATGAGACCGAAAGCCTGGAAGAAGTGATAAACGATGTGGACATCCTATATATGACAAGAATCCAAAGAGAGAGATTCTTCAACGAAGCTGATTATATGAGATTGAAGGACAGCTATATACTTACCAGAAGCAAGCTTGCGGATGCCAAGCCGGATATGCTGGTTATGCACCCTCTGCCAAGGGTAAATGAAATAAGCTATGATGTGGACCAGGATAAGAGAGCGGCGTATTTTAAGCAAGCAGAGCTTGGTATATATGTAAGAATGGCCTTGATGGCACTTCAGTTGGGGGTGGATGTAAATGTTGAAGGTAAATAGCATAAACTGCGGAATAGTTATCGACCATATCACAGCGGGAAAGGGTATAAAAATATTTGAGAAGCTGAAGCTCTCAGAAGTCGATTTTCCTGTGGTGCTGCTTATGAATGTTACAAGCAGCAAGTTCGGTAAGAAGGATATAATAAAGATTGAGAATAAGATTGATTTGGATTTGACCATGCTGGGGCTTATAGATCCGAATATAACAGTGAACATAATTGAGAATGATGAAATAGTTAACAAGATGAGCATAGAAATACCAAAAGCTGTGCAAGGAATGTTCAAGTGCAAGAACCCCAGATGCATAAGCAACTTCGATGAATATGTATCGCCCAGCTTTGAGCTGGCTCATGTAAACGGTAAGATAAAGTACCGCTGCAGCTATTGTGAAGAATTGACCTCTTACACTATATAGCACAAAGGAGGCAGTATGGAACAATATAAGAAGGAATTTATAGAGTTTATGGTCCGATGCGGGGTTGTAGCCTTCGGGGACTTTGTTACCAAAAGCGGCAGAAAGACGCCATTTTTCATAAATACGGGAAATTTTAAGACCGGAGCTCAGCTTGGCAGACTGGGTGAGTTCTATGCAAAGGCTGTATATGAGCATTTCGGCAGCGGCTTTGAGGTGCTCTTCGGCCCTGCTTACAAGGGCATACCTCTAAGTGTGGCAGCGGCAATAGCTCTCAATAATCTGTACGGAATAGATGTTGCATACTGCTCCAACAGGAAAGAAATCAAAGACCATGGAGACAAAGGCATATTGATGGGCGGCAAGCCAAAGGATGGAGACAGGATAGTGATAATTGAAGATGTGACCACGGCGGGCACTTCAATACATGAAACAATGCCGATATTGAAGGCGCAAGGGGAGGTCTCGGTAGCAGGCTTGATAATATCCGTTGACAGAATGGAAAAGGGTACAGGCGACAGATCCGCATTTTGGGAGCTGCAGCAGCAGTATGGACTGAATACCCATGCCATAGTAACCATGGAGGAAGTAGTGGAGTATCTGCACAACAGAGAGCTGGACGGCAGAATAGTGATTGACGATGAGATGAGGCAGAAGATAGAGGAGTACTATAAAATATATGGAGCAAGGGATTAATCCCTTGCTCCATAGTTTAATACAGCTATTTACGCTTTACTTCCGGGCTGGCACAGAGACCAGCCCCTACAACCTGTTACCTGTCCCCTGATGTCATATATGCAATTAGAAGCTTTGCTGTGTTTACTATTGAATCAACATGAGTTCTTTCATAGGAGTGTGACGCATAAACTCCCGGACCTATCAGGCCAACCTTGAGATTGCGTCCCGCCTTTAAAGCCGCTCCTCCGTCTGAACCATAGTATGGATATATATCAACCCTATAGTCTGCGCCTATCTCTTTTGACAGTCTTACCAGTCTGCTGCGAAGCTCATAATCATAGGGGCCTCCGCCGTCCTTGGCACATATGGAGACTGTGTATTCATCGGAGTTTTGACCGTTACCAAGAGCACCCATATCAACACAAAGAAGCTCTGCTACGCTGTCATCAACTCCATAGCTGGCACCATGGCCTACTTCTTCGTGGTTGGTTATGAAAATCTGAATGTCGTTCTCAGGGACTATATTGTTTTCCTTCATATATTTGCAGGCACTCAGTATAATCGCTACGCTTGCCTTATCATCTAAATGCCTTGTTTTTACAAAGCCTGTGTCTGTAACTCTGAATCTGCTGTCAAAGGATATGAAATCCCCTACGTCTATGCCTAAGTCAAGCACATCCTGTTTTGAGAACACCTTTTCATCTATTACAACCTCAAGATTCTCGATGCTGCGCTCAAAGCCGGCTGCATCCTTATGTACGTGAACGGAGGGCTTTGTGGTATAGATTGTACCGGTATAGGTTTTGCCCTCTGCCGTGTGTATTATGCAGTTTTCGCATTCTACCGATTGAGGCATATAACCGCCGATTGTCGTGATTGCAAGATTGCCTTCTCTTGTGACTTCCTTAACCATAGCACCAAGGGTATCGCCGTGGGCGGTAAGAGCCTTTCGGGCACCACTGTATTTGCCTTTGAAATAGGTAATTAACCCGCCTTTGTTTATGTAGCTGACTTCCATGCCCAGCTTTTGAAATTCTGCTTCAATAACCTTCATAACTTCTGCAGTAAAGCCTGAAGGGCTTGGAGTGGTACAGATTTTCTCAAGAATTCCTAAAGTATAATCCAGCTTTATCATAAAAAATTTCTCCTTTATAGTCATACAGGCAGACAAAACTGCCTGCCTGCTTCTAAATTCACATATTAAAACTCAAATTTATCCTTAAAGTAATCCTGCAGCTCATCAATCTTTACTCTTACCTGCTGCATTGTATCTCTGTGTCTTATAGTTACGCTTTGATCCTCCAGAGAGTCAAAGTCGAAGGTGATGCAGTAGGGAGTACCTATTTCATCCTGTCTTCTGTAGCGCTTGCCTATGCTGCCTGTTTCATCATATTCACAGTAGTAGTGCTTCAGCAGAGCTTCATATACCTTGTAAGCATCATCACCCAGCTTCTTTGACAGCGGAAGCACTGCAATTTTAACCGGAGCCAGTGCAGGATGCAGACGAAGTACTGTTCTTACATCGCCCTCAGCAACCTCTTCCTCGTCATAGGCATCACAGAAGAATGCCAAAGTCATTCTGTCACAGCCTAAGGAAGGCTCGATGCAGTATGGTACATACTTTTCATTGGTATTTGGGTCAAAGTATGATAAGTCATCCTTTGAATGCTCCATGTGCTGCTTCAGGTCAAAGTCTGTTCTGTCGGCTATGCCCCATAGCTCGCCCCAGCCGAAGGGGAACTTGAACTCTATGTCTGTAGTTGCATTGCTGTAGTGTGAAAGCTCTTCCTTTTCATGGTCGCGCATTTTGATGTTTTCTTCCTTAAGACCTAGTGAAAGCAGCCAGCTCTTAGCGAAGTTCTTCCAATAGTTGAACCATTCCAAATCAGTACCCGGCTCACAGAAGAACTCAAGCTCCATTTGCTCAAATTCTCTGGTTCTGAATATGAAGTTACCCGGTGTGATTTCATTTCTGAAGGTTTTACCTATTTGACCTATGCCAAAAGGTATTTTCTTTCTTGTGGTTCTTTGTACATTCTTGAAGTTTACGAATATACCCTGTGCAGTCTCTGGTCTTAAGTAAAGCTCAGCCTTTGAATCCTCTGTAACACCTTGGAAGGTTTTAAACATCAGATTGAACTTTCTTATGTCTGTAAAGTTATGCTTGCCGCAGTTTGGGCAGGCGATATTGTTTTCCTTCATATATGCCAGAAGCTGTTCATTGCCCCAGCCTTCTATATGCACGTCTTTGCCGTGCTCCTTGTTCCAATCCTCTATGAGATTATCAGCCCTGTGTCTTGTTTTGCACTCCTTACAGTCTATCAGCGGATCACTGAAGCCGCCAACGTGACCTGATGCTACCCAAACCTGAGGATTCATAAGTATAGCACTGTCTAAGCCGACATTGTAAGGGCTCTCCTGTACAAACTTCCTCCACCAAGCTTTTTTTACATTGTTTTTCAGCTCCACGCCAAGAGGACCGTAGTCCCATGAGTTAGCCAAGCCGCCGTATATCTCAGAGCCTGAATATACGAAGCCTCTATTTTTACTTAGCGCAACTATTTTTTCCATTGTTTTTTCAACTGCCATAATTAACCTCCTAATTGATGAAATATTTAAAAGTATAAACTATTAAAGCTTAAATTCAACTCTAAGCACCTTGCCTGCAATCCGGATATCCTTCTTATCTACCGCAAAGGTATCAAAGTCAGGGTTCTCAGGGTAGAGTACTGCCAAGGTGTCAGAAACAGCCTTGTATCGTCTGATGTAGGTGCTGTTCTTGTATGTAAAAAGCACTATGTCCTTGTCTCTGATAGAATCAGTCAGGAAGACAAGTGCCAGGTCGCCTTTCATTATCCTTGCTCCCTGCATGCTGTTGTCCTGAGTCATATAGTAAATGAACTCATCCCCTGCTACATTGTTGCTTTTACCTTGAAACACAGGCTCAAACTTTTGGTCTATAATGTCTCCCTCAAAGGGTACGCTTTTACCGGCTGAAATCTTATTTACTACCGGTATTTTCCTTACTGCTTTGCTTATAGCATCAGAGAAGGAATTGACATTACTTGGCTTATTATCTGCATTTTTGGCATTTATAATCCTTGCAGTGCTTGCCGGCATCGGTTCTTTCTCCGGAGCCTCCTCATCAAAGTAGTCTGAGAAGTATGCAGGCTCAATAGCATCGATATTAACCCCCAGAGCCTTGGTAATAAGCTTTGTGATTTGAGTAGTGGGCACTCTCTTTCCGTCTTCTATCTCAAGGATTGCAGACTCTGCAAGACCGCATTTCTTTGCCAGCTGCTTAGCAGTAAGGTTTTGCTTGTTTCGTATTTGTCTAATATTTGTTCCTATTATACTCATTGCTTACCTCCGTAAGACGTCGATATTCATTAAAATATTATAACATAAATATGCCAAGTAAAATATTCATTTTTACTCATATGTGAAATATTTGTGATATATAGTTTTGACTAGTTGAAATATTGATATAAGTCGTGTATAAAGGAATTGAAATGTTAAATTATGGGGGTAATCGCAATGAGTAAAAATATATATCTACTTGAGGGCGGACAAGAGCTGATACAGGAAATTGAGGAGCTTTGGCAGAAGCTCAATATTCATCACATGGAGGGGACACAGCATTTTAAGGAAAAGTTCAAGGAGTTTACTTTTGAGTATAGAAAAAAGAAACTTATCGATAAAGCAGCTGAGGGCGAGATAAAGGTGCTGCTGGCAATAGACAGAGATACAGAACGGAAGATTGGTTATTGCGTTAGCACGTTTAATCCCGAAGGAACAGGGGAAATTGAATCAATATTTATAGATAAGGAGTATAGGAGGCTGCATATCGGGGATATGCTTATGGAGGCTTCCTTGAAGTGGCTGGAGTCTAAGACACCCAAAGAGATTATTCTGACCGTAGCCGGAGGCAATGAAGGCGTACTTGACTTCTATAAAAAATATGGCTTTTATACAACCTCTGTAAAGCTGGCAAGGATGGAGGAAAGCAAAACAGGAAGCTTGGAGAGCTGCAAGGATTTTGTAATCAGCTCAGACAAAGCAATGCTTAGAATTGATGATATATTTGCAATGCTGCAGAAAAGCTATTGGGCAGCGGAAAGAAGCAGGGAAAGGATAGTAAAATCTATTGAAAACTCTATGTGCTTTGGTGTATATCATGGCAGCAGACAGGTTGGCTTCGCCAGGATTATTACTGACTATGTGGTCAACGCTTATCTATGTGATGTAATAATAGATGAGGAGTATAGGGGCAATGGTCTGGGAAAAGAGCTTATGAGTTTTATAATGAATAGTCCTGAGCTTCAGGAAGTGAAGAATTGGACTCTGGCAACCAATGATGCACATAAGCTTTATGAGAAATACGGATTTGGTAGTTTGAAGAAGCCTGAGAATTTCATGATTAAGAGTATTCAAGGTAGGTTCTAGGAAAGTTTTATTAGAACCAATTATGATATTGAAAGTATATCGAATAAAAGATAACATATTAACTATGCGATAGAATTTAAGGGGGTTATAGGATGTTAACCGGCAAAAATATAAGACTTCGTGAGGTCCGCAAGGAGGATTTGCCTGTCATAAACGAACTGGGCAATGAAGAAGAAGTAATAATAAATCTTACTACAAGAATACCTGCTCCCACTCCTTTGGGAGTTGACGAGAGCTGGTATGAGGACTATACAAAGAAATATGACGGTAACTTTGTACAGTTTGTCATAGAGAAGCTGGATGGAACAGTTATAGGTAAATGCGGTACAATGGGACTGGATTGGAAGGATGCCTGCACTACTGTGTGGATTTTCATCGGAAAGCCGGAGAACAGAGGCAAAGGCTATGGTACAGAGGCTTTAAAGCTTTTTGTAGATTTTGCTTTCATGGAAATGAATCTGAACAGAGTACAGCTCCTGGTATTTGATTTCAACAAGAGAGCTATATCCAGCTATGAGAAGGTAGGCTTTGTGGTTGAAGGCATATACAAGCAGGAGGTTTACCGAAACGGCAGCTACCACGATGTTTATCAGATGGGAATCCTTAGAAAAGAATATGATATGAGGCAAAGGGGGTAGTCGGATTATGCTTTTTCAAGGACAATTAGTAAATTTGAGAGCCATAAAGGATGAAGACCTGAAATCGGCAGCGGAATATATGAGTGATCCGGAAATAATGTACAACTTAGATTTTGATGCACCATTTCCACAAAGCTTAGAGGACCAGAAGCACTGGATGGAAGAGGACAGAAAGAATCACGACAGATACAAAGGCTTCAATCTAGCGATTGAGACCAAGGATGGCAAGTATCTTGGCTCCTGCGGTGTTAACCATATGGATAAGAAAAATAAGGTGGCGCAGGTAGGCATATTTATCGGAGATAAGGAGTATCTTGGCAAGGGCTATGGCACAGATGCAATGAAGCTTTTATTGGAGTATTTGTTTGATGAATTCAACGCAAATAAAGTAAAGCTGGGTGTGTTTTCCTTCAATAAAAGAGCTATCAGGAGCTATGAGAAATGCGGCTTCAAGGTTGAGGTAATACAAAGAGAAGCCTTATATAGGTTCGGAACCTATCATGATGTTATTAATATGGCGATAATGAAGGAAGAGTATTACAGAGACAGGGGTGTTTAGATGAGTGTAAGCTTACAAGAAGAGGAATTGGAGCTAGAGGATATAAAGCCTATATATCAAAATAAAAATTTCGTATTAGTAATGATAGCAAGGTTTGTTTCCTTACTGGGAGACAGCCTTCATGCCTTCGCAGTTACCTGGTATATCATGGAGCTTTTTGGTGCAAACAGCGGAGGACCGCTGAGCATGGTATTATCGCTGGGATCTTTGCCGGCATTGTTTTTAAGTCCTTTTACGGGAGTGCTGGCAGACCGCTTTGACAGGAAAAGGATAATGGTTATTATAGATCTTACCAGGGGAGGAATTGCTATCTTACTGGCTTACTTAGTCTCGGTAAATCAGGCACCTATTTGGGTGCTGATGGTGGCAACAATGGGATTGTCTGTCTGCGGCTCCATATATAATCCGGCCAGCGGGGCATTGTTCCCCAATCTGGTTCATAGGTCAAGTCTAATGAAAGCAAATTCTGTGGCAACGTTCTTAGGAACCTTTGCCGGAATAATCGGGCAGCCTATATCGGGACAAATGTACAGCATGGTAAATGCAAGAGGAGCCTTTTTCGTAAACGGCCTTACATTTTTCTTTGCAGCCATAGTAATATCTTTTGTAGCAAATCCACAGGTAATAAATAAGGTTGCACTTACTCCAAAAAGATATTTGAATAACCTGACAGAGGGCTTTAAGTTTATATGGAATTCAAAGGCATTATTTGCAATGCTGCTGTTCGGTGGGGCAGTAAATTTATTCTTCTGGCCTATACATAATATAATACAACCTCTCATAGGCAAACAGATAATGAACTTCAACCCCAGCCAATACTCGTTTTTTACTATGTTTTTCTCTGTAGGCTTTCTGGCAAGTACGATGCTTCTGCAATTTATGCCGCAGCCTAAGAAAAAGCATACCTTCATGCTTTGGAATATGTTTGGTCAGGCGGTTGGTTTAATTATACTTGCTATACCAATATTGCCTTTCTTTGAGCAGTACAGAGGCAATGTATTAACTATGCTGTACGTTTACATCACAATAAGCTTATATAGAGGACTGACTCATGGCTTTACAAATGTACCGATGCAAGTCGTTTATCAGACACTTACACCTGATGAATACAGAGGCAGAGTCACTGCATTGCAGAGCACGTTCTTCCAAAGCTTGATTCCTGTGGGCATGGGATTAGCCGGAATACTGGTAACCTACTTTAATGAGTATACAATTTCTATCTTTGCAGGTATATGTATGGCTATCATCTGCCTGCTGATGTTTAGAGTGAAAAGCATAAGAGATATTTAAGATAAAAAAAGCACTCCTATGGGGAGTGCTTTTTTTATGATATTTTAGTTGCTATTATCTACCTGACATTGTTCTTTCAGCTTGTTCAATAAGTCTCTTTACCATTGTGCCGCCTACTTTACCTGCTTCTCTAGCTGTGATATCTCCATTGTAGCCTTCTTTTAGGTTAACGCCTACTTCTGAAGCTATTTCATATTTCATTCTGTCTA